>JBKJNL010000887.1:0-3651 GCA_046593615.1 Myxococcota bacterium
GCAGAAAGGCGCGCACTGCGCTCGCATCCTCGAAGCGCCAATCGAGGCCGACGCGGCCGCCGGCGCCGGCGTAGACGCCGACGCCGCTGAAGTCGCCGATGCTCGGGATCACCCCTCCGGTGGCGGTGAGGCACGCCGACATCTGCACCTCTTCGTCGAGCCCGGTGCTGCCCAGCGGGAGGTGGGCGCACGGCACCACCGACATCAACAAAGGAACAGATGTCGTGCCAGCTTCATCACCTGGAAAATCCATCCGGAACTCCAGTCGCGACGACAACCATTCCCAGCGAAACCCGGCGAACACCGCACCACCAAAGTTGAATGGTTGGGGGGTTAGGCTGAAGGAGAGGTGGGCGTTCACGCCAAAGAAGCCGGGCGGCACGACGACGCTCTCGATGACGACGCGGTCCGGCCGCCTCGGCGGTGAGGCCGGCGGCACGGGCCTGATGACGTCGTCACCGTCACGGTCACCGCCCTGGCCTGTTTCGCGCGGCTCGATGGGCGCGGGGCGCGACGCGGGGATGCCGATGCGCGCGGGGTCGACGGCGATCGAGACCTGCAGCGCCGCCGTAGCGACCAGCTCGGCGCAGCCCTCTGACGACGTCACGCTGCGGGTGCCGAGGGACTTCAAGTCCTGGTTCAAGAGCTCGACCCGGGCCCGGTCGGGCGCGTCGTCGTCGACGCCGCTGGTGGTGTCGAGCAACAACAGCACGACCCGCTCGGCCGGCTCCCCGAAGGGGTCGTAGCCGAGGTGGTCTTGGATGCTGCTGCGTACCTCGTCGAGGGGCGGGCACACCGCGGACCAGGGACCGGGCGAATAGACGAGCCGCACCCGCAGGTCCCGCGGATCGCCGGTCGTCGGCGTCG
This sequence comes from Myxococcota bacterium, assembly GCA_046593615.1. Lineage (GTDB taxonomy): Bacteria > Myxococcota > UBA727 > UBA727 > VGSZ01 > VGSZ01. Next base: position 868 of record JBKJNL010000887.1, read on the forward strand.
TCGTCGGCGGCGTAGGCGTCGTCGGCGTAGGCGTCGTCGTCGTCGTAGGCGTCTGGGTCGTCGGCTCCGATTCGCGGAGCTCATCGCCGGGCGTGGGGGGCGCGTCACCCGGCGGATCGGCAGCCGGGTCGTTCAACGGCGTTTCTTCGCGCAGCTCGTCTTCACGCCGGTCACGGTCGAGGAGCGGCGGGAGGTTTGCCACGTCGTCACGCTCGACCTGCGCCGGCGCCCGAGCGGCGCCGGGCGACGTGACGAGCAGAGCGCCGAGGACGGCGCCCACAACGGCGCACGGCATCGACAGGGCAGGCAACCGCAGCATCGCCGCCGAGCTTAGCGAGCCTGGCGGTCAGCGCCCGAACGCCGCCCGCAGATCGTCTGGCAGGGGGGCAACGTAGACGTCGTCGTCGAGGCTGAGGCGGCCGGCGTGCAGGCATTGGCGCGCGCACGGCAGGCGGGCGCGCTCGCTGTCGGAGAGGGCCCGCCGCGTCCAGGCGTCGAACCAGACGTCGCCCATCTGGTAGAGCTTGTCGCCGACGATCGGGTGTCCGACGTGGGCGAGGTGCACGCGCAGCTGGTGCTGCCGACCGGTCATCGGGTGCAGCCGCACGAGGCTGCGGCCAGCGTGGACCTCGAGCGGCACGATGCGCGTCCGGGCTGCCTGCCCCGCGCCGTCGACGACGACGCGGATGCGCACCAGGCCGCGATCACCCTGCAGCGCGAGGGGTGCGTCGACCACGGCTTCTTGGTCGACGACGCCTTGAACGACGGCGACGTACTCTTTTTGCACCCGCCCTTCGGCAAAGGCCTGCTTCCAGCGGCGCTCGGCGGCGCGGCCGTCGTCGGTGCCGGCGCGGGCGCAGACGACGACGCCAGAGGTCTCGCGATCGAGGCGGTGGCAGGGGTTTGCCGGGGTGCCCCGGCGGCGCAGGAAGCCGGTCAGCGTGTTGTGCAGGTAGCGCGCGGAGGGGTGGACGGCGAGGTCGCCGGTCTTGTCGACGACGACGACGCCGCCGCCTTCGAACAGGATGCCCGGCGGGTGCACGAGGTCGTCGGGGCTGTCGGGCGGCATGCGCCACACCGACAGAACGGCCTTGCGCGGGATCGGCTCGTCAAAGCGGAGCGCCCGCGTCCCCCCGGTTGCGGCAGCGGCGTCGACGACGATGTGGAAGTCGCCGCCGTCGACCACGCGGCGGGCCCGCTCGACGCCGAGCCGTCGCACCCGCGCGCACAGGGCGTCGACGGCGGAGCGTCCCCAGACGTCGGCCGGAGCCGGCCAGCGCAGCTCCACGGCCCCGGGGCTGCCATAGGCGGGGCGCAGTGCCTCATCGTCGTCGTCGTCGACGACGCCAACGACGTCGCCGTTCGCTGGCCCCTGGTGTGTGGTCATGTCGTTTTCGAGCCTTGTGGGTTCAAGCCTGCGTGCGTCGAGCGGGGCGCCCGACAGGCCTCGATGGAGCCACTGGATCACCGACGAGCGGTCTATCATCGCCGCTCGCCCTCGTCGTCAGGAGCCCCATGTTCCGCCATCTGCTCGTTGTCTCCGCCCTGCTCGCTGCTCTGTCGTCGTGCGAGTGCGGCACGCCCGAGCCCGAGGGCGGCGAAGGCGAGGGCAACGGGGGCGGGCGCGAAGGCGAAGGTGAAGCGCCCGTCGGCGAGGGCGAGGGAGAGGGCGAAGGCGAAGCGCCGATCGGCGAGGGCGAAGGTGAGGGCGAGCGCACCGACGCCGGCTTCGTCGAGCCCGAGCCCGTCGACGTCCCCGACCCCGAAGACACCGGCAACGACGAACAAGACGCCGACTGCGACGGCCTCGCCGACGAAGACGAATTCGGCGACCTGTGGCCCGGCGGCGGCACCACCGACCCCGCCAACTTCGACACCGACGGTGACGGCATCGCCGACGGCGTCGAAGCCGGCCGCCTGACGGGCGTTGATGCCCGCTGCACGTTCACGTCGCTCGACGCCGACGGCAACACGATCACGAACCCGACGCTGGTCGACAGCGACGGCGACTGCCTCGACGACAACTACGAAGATCAGAACCGAAACGGGCGCCTCGACGGCGGCGAAACCGACCCCAACGACGTCGACTCCGACGACGACGGCCTCGGTGACGGCGAAGAGGTGGGCTGCAACCAGCTGCCGGGTCAGGGCGGCGGCGCCGAGACCGATCCGAACAACGCCGACAGCGACGGTGATGAGCTCGCAGACGGGCTCGAAGTCGAGCTGGGCCTCGACCCCAACGACGCCGACACCGACGGCGACGGCACCCCCGACGGCGTCGAGTTGTTGGCCGGCACCGACCCCGCGGGCGGCGTCCCCGACGACGCCGACGGCGATGGCATCCCTGACGCCGTCGAGGCCCGCAACGGCACCGACCCCGACAACGCCGACTCCGACGGCGACGGCATCGACGACGGCGACGAAGACGAAGACGGCGACGGCGTCATCGATCCCGGCGAGAGCGATCCGCTCAGCACCGACACCGACTGCGACGGCCTCGACGACGGCGAAGAAGCCGACGTCGGCAGCGACGCCCTCGACGACGACACCGACGGCGACGGCCTCGGCGACGGCTTCGAGCGCGGCGCGGTTGGCTTCGCCGACATCGATTGCGCCGGCACGTTCCGCGCCGACGGCAACCCGCTGACGACAACCGACCCGACCCGGCGCGACAGCGACGCCGACGGCATCAACGACGGCGTCGAAGACCTCGATCGCGACGGCACTCTCGACGACGCTCGCCCGGGCCAGCTGCAAGAGACCGACCCCGCCGACCCCGACACC
>JBKJNL010000893.1:0-3003 GCA_046593615.1 Myxococcota bacterium
GTCAGCACGGTGGAAATCATGGGCCCCGGTTATCACGAGCCGGCCGAGCGCCTGACGGCGCGCCCAAAAAGAACGCGCCCGTCAGGGGCGCGTCGTCGCGAGCATGGCCGGTCTTCGCGAGCGCAGCGCAGCGCACCCAGGCCGCCTGCAAGGCAAAGCACATCGACGGTCCGAATGACGCAGCCGACGCAGTCGGCAAGTCATTCGGAGCGTCGATCACTTCGTGGACTTGGCCTCGATGCCGTGGTCGCGCTTCTTGCCGTTCTGGGGGCGCGTCTTGCCGTTGGTGCCACGGTAGATCTTGCCACGACGAGAACGCTGGTCACCCTTGCCCATGTGAAGCTCCTTTGCTCGACATCTCGTCGAGAACGAGGCTCGTTAGACCGGCGCGGCGTTCCCGGCAAGCGGCGCTTGTCGGCAGGGAGAAGCAGGCGTCATTTGACCGGCAGGCGCGAGAGCGGGCCGGTAAAGGTGATGCAGCGGGTCTTCATCGGATCGCACGGCCACTGCACGCCCTCGGTGCGAACCCAACGCAGCGTCAGCGGCGTCGACGGCGACAACCCGAGCCGCTCGAGCTGCCGCCACAGGGCGAAGCAGTGGTGCGAGCCGGTCTGGTCGGCGGAGACGAACGCGCGAATCGCGCCGCCGTTGAACAGCGAGACGGCGTCTTTGTCTTCGGCGGTGATGGCCAGCTCGATGGTCTGCCCGGCGTAGCTCTTGTCGACGTCGATCTGCAGGCAGACGCCCGGCAGGTCTTCGGGGGCGACGTCGCCCGCCGCGGGCACGAGCGCGACCTTGACGCACGGCACGGCGCGGCCGTTGTCGCCGTGGCAGGCCGAGGCGTTGGGTCCGCGGCTGCGCTCGGCGGGGCGGGGCGGCAGGGCCCGGAAGCGCAGCTCGGCGTCCTTGAACGAGACCACCGTGTGGTAGCGCATGAACACATCGTTGCCGAGCAGGCCGAAGCCGTCGCCGTTGTCGATCGTCGACGAGACCGCCAGCACGCGCCCGACGCCGGTGTCGCGCTCGCCGAGGAACAGCGGGTTCATCACGAAGCGGCCGCGGGTCTCTTGTTCGCCGGCCACGCCGACGGTGGTGGCGGCGTAGGAGAGGTCGGCGGGCAGGCCGCCGTTGATGCCGATGCTGGCCGGCACCGAGGTGTTCCAGGCGCCGGTGTCGACAAGCAGGCCGAAGCGCGTGCGGCCGGCGACGGCGCTTCCTTCGACGCCGCTTCCTTGGACGCCGCGTCCGTCGGCGGCGCCCTGCAAGAACAGCTGTCGATCCTGCCGCTGCACCGCGACGATGACCTCGTCGGGACGGCGGGGTGCGGTGCCGGCGTCGAACACGCCGACGAGGCCTTCGTCGGCGGCGAGGTAGAGATCGACGCCCTGCAAGACGTCGGCGCCGACGAGGAACAGATCGGGGCTGTCGCCGAGCACGGTGACCATCACGCGCTTGAAGGTGTGGCGCCCGATCGACAGCTCACCGAGCAGGATCTTTTCGCCGTAGATGACGTCGCCGTGGGCGTCGACGGCGCGGACGGGGGCGCCGCGCGGCGTGTCTTCGTCGAGGATGCCGAGGCGCGCAGCCACCGGCTCAGACATCGTCGTGCTCATGGCCCCGGTGTCGAGGACGGCCACGGCGCGGCGTCCGTTGACGTCGACGCGCGTGAGCACCTGCATCGAAAGCAGCGGGGCTTCGATGGGCAGCCAATCGCCGTGCGGGTAGAGCTTCGGCAGCGCGCTGACGTCGGAGCCAAGGGCCGACACGTCGGGCTCGGCGGGGTCGGCGGCGGGGTTCGAGGCAGCGTTCCAGGCGGCGTTCCAGGCAGCGTGGTTGCCGCCGCCGACACCCGAGGTCCCCGCTGCGCCACCCCGCGCGCCACCCGCGTGTTGGCCGCGGCAGCCCTGCGCTGCAAGGGCGACGGCGACGGCGACGAACGAGGGGGCGGCGACGGCGACGAACCAGGCCACGGCGGCTCAGCTTCCGCCGATGGAGAGCTCGGCGAAGCGGATCGACGGCATGCGCAGCGAAGAGCGCTGGTCGACGTCGGCGCCGACGCGGTCGAGGTCGAGCAGCATCTGGCGGGCGTTGCCGGCGATGGTGATTTCTTCAACGGCATGGGCGATGGCGCCGTCTTCGACGTAGAAGCCGGCGGCGCCGCGCGAGAGGTCACCGCTGGTCTGGTCGGCGCCGCGGCCGAGCAGCTTGGTGACCAGCAGGCCCTTCTTGGTGTCGCGGATGATCGAGGCCAGGTCGCCGCGGCCCCCCGACAACGTCGTGTTCGTCGGCGCCGCGTGCGGCAGCGACGTCGACCCTCGAGCAGCGTGGCCGGTGCTGGCCTGACCGAGGCGCGCCGCCGAGCGGCCGTCGAGCAGGAAGCCGGTCAAGCGGCCGCTGTCATCGACGATGACGCGGCGCTCGGAGGGCTGTCCTTCGCCGTCAAAGGCCCGCGAGCCGAAGCCCCCCGGCAACAGCGGATCGTCGACGAGCAGCAAGCCAGCCGGCATCACCTGTGTGCCGACGGCGTCGAGCAGGAACGACTGCTTGCGGGCCACGGCGTCGCCGCACAGCACGCCGAGGATGCCGCCAAAGAAGCCGCGGGCCATGGTCGGATCGAAGATCACCGGCAACGATTGCGACGGCAGGCGACGGCCGCCCCGCCGTGACAACGCCCGTCGAGCGGCTTCGTTGGCGACGACTTCGGCGGCTTCGACGTCGTGGGTGGCGCGCGCCTGCGACCACCAGCTGTCGACCTGCTTCTTGCCGCCGCCGGCGCCGCCACCGCCGCCGCCAGCAGCCTGTGCGTCTTCGACAATGGCCGAGCACGACAGCTGGGCGGTGGTGCCCCGGAGCGAGCCCAGGAAGCCCGTGGAGGTCGCCAGGGCGAACAACCCGCGCCGCACCCCGGCCGAGACGTCGCGGACGCCCGCGATGCCGTCGTGGCCCCGCACAATGCGCTCGCAGGCCAAGGCCTGGGCCGTGACCCAGGCCGGGTCGAGCAGC
>JBKJNL010000925.1:0-7313 GCA_046593615.1 Myxococcota bacterium
TCATGCGAACTGCTCCATCGACATCGAGTCTTCTTGCGTCACGCGCGAGATCTCTTCGCAGGTCGTCACGCCAGCCATCACCTTGTCGGCGCCGTCTTCGAGCAAGGTGCGCATGCCCTTGCTGCGCGCGACCTGCTTGATCGTGCCCGAGTCGACGTTCTTCAGGATGAGCTTGCGAACCTCGTCGTCGATGAGCATCAGCTCGTAGATGCCGGTGCGGCCGCGGTAGCCGGTCTTCTGGCAATGCGGACAACCGCGACCGCGAAACGCCACCGGCAGCTGCTTGAGCTCGAGGCCGATGCCGCGCAGCTCTTCCGACGTCGGCGTGTACTCCTCGCGGCACTTCGAACAGATGGTGCGCACCAGGCGCTGGGCCAGCACGCCGATGAGCGACGAGGCCACCAGGAAGGGCTCGACGCCCATGTCGACCAGCCGGGTGACGGCGCCGGGGGCGTCGTTGGTGTGCACGGTCGACAGCACGAGGTGACCCGTCAGCGAGGCCTGCACGGCGATCTCGGCGGTCTCTTTGTCGCGGATTTCGCCGACCATGATGACGTCGGGATCCTGCCGCAGGAACGAGCGCAGACCGTTGGCAAACGTCAGGTTGATCTTGCTGTTGACCTGGACCTGACCGATGCCCTTCAACTGATACTCAACCGGATCTTCAATGGTCAAGATATTCAGATCGGGTTTGTTGATCTTGGCGAGACAACCATACAGCGTCGACGTCTTGCCCGAGCCGGTGGGACCCGTCACCAAAATGATGCCGTGGGTCTTGGTGATGAGCTGGCTGATGACCGCGTAGTTGCGCGCCGAGAAGCCGACGGTGTCGAGGTCGCGCAAGACGCTCGAGCGATCGAGCAGACGCATGACGATGCGCTCGCCGTACGTCGTCGGCACCGACGACACACGGACGTCGATGTCTTTGCCGGCGATCTTCAGGCGGATGCGCCCGTCTTGCGGCAGGCGCTTTTCGGCGATGTTCAGCCCGGCCATGATCTTCACGCGCGAGATGATGGTCGCCTGGAAGCGCTTTGGTGGCTTGACAATCTCTTTCAAGACGCCGTCGACGCGAAATCGGACCATCATCGAAGTCTCGAATGGCTCGATGTGAATATCCGATGAACGCTCTTTGACGGCCTGCGAAAACAAGCTGTTGACCAGCTTGATGATCGGGGCTTCGTCGTCGTCGGCGGCGTCGAGGAGGTCGGGGACTTCTTCTTCGGCGATCTCCGAGGCCGAGGCGCCTTCGTCGAGCTCGGCGACGGCCGCGTCGGCCTGGCCGCGCACGCGGTCGTAGGCGGTGTTGATGGCCGCGGTGACCACCTCCGACGGCGCCACCACCAGCTCGATCTCGGTCTTCAACAACATCCGCAGCTCGTCGTGGGCCGCGGTGTCGAGGGGGTCGGCGCAGGCGACGACGACGATGCCGTCTTCGCCGGCACCCAGCACCAGCAGCTTCTGCTGCTTGGCGAAGCCGATCGAGACGTCGCGCAACAGCGCGTCGGGCACGTGGTCGGGCTGCAGCTCCGAGAGGAACGGCAGGTCGAGTTGCATGGCCAGCCCGGCCAGCATGTCGCTCTCGGTGATCCACTTCTTTTCGACGAGGATGCCGCCGATGCGCCCACCCTTCTGGGCCTGCTGGTCGAGGGCTTCGCCGATCTGCGCGCCGGTCAAGCCGTAGAGCTCGGCGCAAATCTCGCCGAGCGCCCGGCCGACGAACTGCTTGTGCAGCGCCCCGTCACCAGCCGGCAGCCGCAAGGTGCGCGGCCCGATGTTTTCAACGTCGCTCACGGGTGGCTCCTTTCGCTCAGGGGGTGGCGGGGTTGTCGGGCGTCGCGGGGGGTGGCGTGTCGGTCGACGGCGGCACCACCGGCACGGGCACGGGCACGGGCACAGGCACGGGCACGAGCTCAGGAGCCGGCGGGGCGGTTTCGCCGCCGTCGCTGTCGGTGCCGGTGTCGCTGCCGTCGGGGGCGCCGCCGTTGCCGCCGTTGCCGCCGTTGCCGCCGTTGCCGTTGCCGCCGCCGTTGCCATCGCCGACTTCGCGATCGGTGCCGAAGTTGGGGCCGATGAGCATCTCGCCTTCGAGACCCGGACCCCCGTTTTCGCGGCGCAACATCTCCCCATCGATGGCTTGCAGAAGCTTCGCCATGGGTCCCGACTTCCGGTCGTAATCGATGAAGGGATCGTAGCGGCGGGCATCGGTGAAATAAGCATCAATGAAAGCCTGACGCTCTTTCATCTTCAAATCATAGATTTTTCGGAAGTCCTCCTCGTCACGCACGATGTAGGGCGTGAGGAGAAGAATCAGGTTGGTCTTCTTCGATGTGTCGGTCCAATTCTTGAAAAGCCAGCCGATGATCGGGATGTCGCCAAAGAACGGAACCTTCGACTCCGAGTCCGACTTTCTGTCTTGCATCAGGCCGCCGATGACCACGGTGCGCTGGTCGGCGGTGACGACGACGCTCTTGATGGTGCGCGACGAGATGATCGGGTTGTTGACGCCGCCGATGTTCACCTGCCCCGAGACGTCACTGACCTCCTGCTCGATCTCCACGCGCACGTCGTTGTCGGCGTTGACGTGGGGCGTGACCGTGAACTTGAGCTTCACGTCTTCGTAGGAAATCTGCTGCGTGGCGCCGAGGCCGAGGCCGCCGGCGGCGCCGGCGAACGCGGTGCCCTTGCTGACGGGCACCTTGTCGCCGACCGAGAGCTCGGCCTTTTCGTTGTCGGTGGTCATCACGTGCGGCGTCGAGAGGATGTCGACGTTGGAGTTGCCCTGCAGCAGGTTCACGACGGCGCCCACCGAAGGGAAGCTGACGATCGGGTTGCCGGCTTCGTCGGCGATGAGCGTGATGGCCGGGCCCGTGAAGCTGAACAAGCCGATCGACTGGCTCAGGCTGTCGACGAGCTCGAGGCCGAGCGCGGCGCTCGACTGGTCGAGGCGGCCGCTGCGCTCGAGGGCCTGCAGCAGCGCGATGCCCGAGGCCACCTTGGCGCCCTGCCCGAACAGCGCTTTGCCGCCTTCGTTGGCAAACGTGAGGATGCCGGGGCCTTCGGTGCCGGGGATCGGGACGTCGACAGGGGCGCTGCCGTAGGCGCTGAGGCCGACGTTTCTGTTCTGGTTGACGGCCACCTCGAGGATGGCGGCTTCGACAAAGACCTGCGGGCGCTTGACGTCGAGCTGCTCGATGACCGAGCGCAAGGCTGTGAAGTCGCGCCGGGTGGCAACCACGACGAGCGAGTTGGTGGTCTCGTCGGCGGTGACCTTGACGTCGCCTTCAAAGAGAGCCGCGGCCTGGGCCTGCTCCTTGGCCTTTGCGCCCGCCTTTGCGTCGACCGCCTTTTTGCCGCCGCCGCCGCCCTGGGCCAGCGACGACAGCGTCGACGCCGCCTTTTGGGCATCGGCGTTGGCGAGGGCCACGACCCACATGCGCACGCCGCCGCTGGTGTCGTCGCTCGGGATGTCGAGGATCTTCACCACCTCGAGCACGCGCTCAAAGGCCTTTGGCGAGGTGATGACGATGAGCTGGTTGGTGCGCTCGTCGGCGATGATCTTCTCGATGAACACATCGGTGACGTCGCCGCCGATCTCCTCGCCTTCTCCGGCGGTAACGGCGGCGGCGGCGGCGGCGGCGTCGTCGACGGCAGCTTTGCCGCGCTTGGGCTTCACTGCGGCGGCCTTTGCCGTGCCGTTGGCGCCGCCCTTGTCGCCGACGCCAAAGATGTCCTGCAGGCGCGACTGGATGGTGGCGACGTCGGCGTACTGCGGCGTGATGACGTTCAGCTGGTTGCTGCTGCCCTGCACGTCGATCTTGTCGAGCACCTCGAGGATGCGCAGGATGTTGCTGCCCGAGTCCGTCAAGATGAGCAGGCTGCCGCCGGGGGCCTGCAGGTCGGCGTTCTTGGTCATCAGGTTGCGGATGAGCTGCTGGACCTGCTCCTTGTTGGCGTAGCGCACTTCATAGAGCATCGTGACCTGGGCATCACTGTTGGGAAATTCACCCGCGCGACCCTCTTTTGGCGTCATCTTGGTCAAGACACCATCCTTGCCAATGTCATACATGGGAAGCGGCGTCTTGGCGGCGTCCTTGCGCTCGACGACCTTCCAGTACGGGCCGGCGGGGACCAGCGCCATGCCGTTGGCCTCGAGGGCCGACAAGAAGGCGGCGTAGGCCTGCGAGACCGACACCGGCGACTTGGAGATGATCGTGATGTCATTCTTTCCCTTGACCTGGTCGGAAAGAATGAAGTTCATGCATCGCATGCGGGCGATCTGATCGAGCACCTCGATGATCGACGCTTTGTCGAAGTTGAACGATGTCTTTCCTTGCAGGGGCTTGCAGGCCTGCAGGTCGACCTTGGTGGTGCCGATGTCGCGCTTGGGCTCGCCCCCGGTGGCGTTGCCGGGCGGCGTCGTCGGCGCGGGTTGGGCCAGCGCCGGAGCAGCGACGCCGGCGAACGCCGAGGCGACGGCAAAGGCCAGGAGGCGGAAATTGTTGGCGGGGAGGCGCGCCGCGCGCCGGACTGCCGGGAAAAACTTCTTCAAGGAGTGGCTCACAGGAGGTTCAAGGTGGCGACAAAGGAATCGGAAGAGACAGAGGGACGCAGCACGCGCAGCTCGCAGCCGCTGGACCGGGCGGCGGTCAGGGCATCGAGCACCCACGCCAGGTCGACGACGTCGACGCCAGCAACGGCGGTGACGATGTCGCCGTCTTGCAAGCCGGCCCGGGCCCACGGCGATCCGGGGCGAACCGACACGAGGGCGAAGCCGTGCAACCCGTCGGCCGCGATCAGGGGCTTGATCCAGACGTCGGCCGAGCCGCCGACGGCCAGCAACGCGACGCCGGGCGCGTTCACCGACGACATAGACGACGTAGACAACGGAGCCGACGAAGACGCCGTCGAAGCAGCCGGCCACCAGATGGCGACCGAGAACGACGCGGCGGCCACCACCATCGGCCAGCCCATGCCGGCCCACCGACCTCGGGGAGAGACTGTGACAATCATGATCGATCTCTTCGGGGTTTCATTGGATTGAGTAGTCGAGCGTCTGGGCCTTGCCGCGGCGCTTGATGTCGACGGTGATGTTCGAGCTGTCTTTCAGCTTCTGATACACTTCAAGGCCCTTCTCTGGGCTCGACATCTCATAACCATTGATGCGGTTGATCACGTCCCCGTTTTGCAGGCCGATCTTGCTGTAGAGCGAGCCGGGCTTGATCGAGAACAGCTTGAAGCCCACGGCCTTGCCGCCCTCGAACGCCGGAACGATGCGGGCCTGGGTCGCCAGCTCCGAGAGGTTGTTGAGGGCGCCTTCGACGGCGGCGCGGGGGACGCCGTAGGTGCCTTCGCCGGTTTTGACGATGCCTTCGCCGATGTCTTTGCCGTCGCCTTTTTCGGCGGGGACGTCGTTCTTGGCCACCACCGGCGGCGCTTCGCCCGAGGCCGGCGGCTCGTTGAGGCCGAGGTATTCGATGCGCCCTTCGGCGACGTTGGTGATGAACACGCGCTCGGGCTCGACGCGCATCAAGGTGGCGACGTCGCCGATGCGGCTGCACGCGGCGGGCTTGCCCACCAGCTTGGCTTCGTCGGGGGTCATGTTGCTGGTGTCGATGTCGACGCAGCCGTTGATCGAGTGCACCTCGGCCTGCGAGCCGCCTTTGCTCTCGTCGACGATCGACGCCAGCGAAAAGACCGGATCGGAAAACGCCATGGTGCCGACCAGGCGCAGGCGCAGCGACGACTTCGGCGCGTCCCACCACAGCCCGCCATCGACAGGCCGCGCGTCGGCGCCGCCGTTGCCCGCGGGCTCGTCGATGACGATCTCGCGCTTGCCCTCAAAGATGTTGGCGTTGGCCGCGGCCGTGAAGTCACGGCTGGCGCCGCCCGCGCGCGGCAAGACCGCCTTTGGCGCGGTGCCCGTCGCCGCCATCACCTGCAGCTTGTCGACGACGACGCGGGCGACCACGCGGGTGACCACGCGGGCGAGCAGCACGGCCAGCACGGCGCTGAGCGCCAGGTGGATCACGAAGAAGCGTTTGCGGAACAAGGTTTCGAGCACGGCGGCCCCTTTGCAGCTTCTCGAAAGAAGCTCTGATCACGGGTCGACCATTCCCGAAAAGCCCTGCGGAATCAAGGACTTCGCCGCGCCGCCCGGCCCAGATTCTTGCCACCGTGGCAGCGGATCGCGGCCCGATCAGAGCCGTCTTTGCCAATGTGGCAGGTGCCGCGGTCGCAGGTCGGCCGGGTGCTGGACGCCCTGCCCGCGTCGATCGGCGTGCTAGCCAGACGGCATGAGTGAGACCCGGTGCAAGCGGTGCGGCACGTTGGTTCCCGCGGGGCGCGTCATCTGCCCGCGCTGCGACAACGTCGTCGACCTCTCGTTCCTCGGCGAAGACACCCACAGCTTCGACGACGACGACGGCGCCTTTTCCTTTGACGCACCGACCCTGGCCAACGTGCAGGCCATGCGCACGACCACCACCAGCGCCGAGCCCGCTGCGGCCGCGCCGGGCATCGATCGGGCACTCGACGTCAGCGCGTTCGGCGTCCCGCCCCTGGCGTCCGAGCTGGGCCGTTCGTTGGCGCCCTCGTCGGCTCCCTCGTCAGCGCCCTCGTCAGCGCTGTCGTCAGCACCACCGTCGGGATCGTTCCTCGACGAAGCCACGCACGCCGACGTCTCCGATGTGTCGGGCCTCTCCGAGATGCTGCGGTCGTCCACCGACGCCCTCGTGCTCGGCGACCCCGGTGACGTCGTCGAATCGCTGTGGGTCGAGCAGTCGATCGGCATCCCCGACGAGTCCTCGTTGGCCCCGCTGCGGCTGGTGCCGGCCAGCGACGGCGAGGCGGCGACCGGCGACTTCTTGACGGCGCCGACGCAGGACGGCCGACGCGACATCGTCCCGCTGCAGGTCTACATCGGCGGCGACATCGCCCGGCTCATCGAGCCCGACGCCGTGCTCGACCGCGCGCCCGGCGCCGCGGGCGTGCTCGTGTCGAGCTTCGAGCAGTTCGTGCTCGATCAGATCGACGGCGTGCGGCCGGTGGCGCGCATCCAGAAGCGCATGGGCCTCACCGACGGCGACCTGCGCATCGCCCTGGCCATGCTCGTCGACAAGAAGCTCGTGCTGCGCCGCGGGCGGGCCGCCCCTGCGCTGCCCGCCGGAGGACCCGCTGTCGCCAGCAGCGCCCCGACCCCGAGCCTCATCGACGCCAGAGACGACGCCCGAGACGACGCCGTCACCGTGCAGGTGCCGTTGCGCGACATCGACGCCCTGTCGCCCCTGCCCTTCGATCCGTTGCCCGCCGAC
>JBKJNL010000919.1:0-3123 GCA_046593615.1 Myxococcota bacterium
GCTCCGTCGCCCCACACGCCGGCGGTCGTCGTCGTCGCCGGGATCCTCGTGGCGCTCGGGCTGTTGACGGCCGCGGTGTCGCGGCTGCGCCGCGTGGGCAGCGCCATCACCCGATCCGCGCTGCGGCTGCGCACGGGAGTCGCCGGGCGCCCGTCGTCGTCGTCGTCGTCTGGTGCGGTGATCGGTGAGCTGTTCGTCCTCGACACCGCCATCGACGAAGCCTTTGGCGCGCTCGCCTCGCAAGGCGTCGATCACGTCGTCGCCGCCGCCCGCCGCGCCCGCCTCGTCGCGGTGGCCGACGCCCTCGCTGAGGCCCGCGCCCATGGCGGCGTCGGCCGCGTCGCCGCCGATGATGCCGACGACGCCGTCACCGCCGCTGTCGTCCAGAGCGCCAACGCCCTGCTCGACGCCCTCGACGAACGCGGTCGCCGCTGGCGCGCCCTGCTCGACGACGCCGCCCGACCCGTCGCAGGGGCCGGTGCAGCGGCCGTCGACGACGTGCTGACGCCGCTGGCCCAGCGCCTGATGCGCCTGGCGCGCATCCCGGGGTTGCCAAAGAACCTCGCCGACGAGCTGGCCTCGCTCGGCACCGCCGTTGCCGATTCGGCCCAGGAGCGCCGCGTCGTCGGCGCCACACCGGCCGCGGCCCTGGCCACCCTGCGTGACGACGTGCTGCGGGTCACACCACGGGGGTCGGGCGCCGCCGACCGCGTCGCCACGGTGGCCGCCCTGCGCGATCTGCCCGTCGTCGACGTCGCCCGGCTGACCGCTGAATCCCAATCCGGACCGACACGTCCCTCTGAGTGAGGATCGAACCCACATGCAGCTCGCCACCGCCGCCTTTTTCGCCGTCCTGCAGATGATGGGGCCACTCGCTGCTCCGACGCCGCCGCCGCCCGCCACGACGGCGGCGCCCACCACGCCTCCTGCCGTGCCGGCCGCGTCGCCTGCATCTCCTGCGGTGCCGGCAACTCCGGCGACGCCGGCAAAGGCCGACCCCAGGCTCGACGCCGTCGTCGACACCATGCAGCGCACCTACGAAGGCACAAAGGACTTCAAGGGCAGGTTCACCCAGAAGTTCACGTACACGATGTTGCGGCGCACGCAGGAGTCGAAGGGCACCGTGACCTTCGAGAAGCCGGGCCGCATGCGCTGGGACTACTCGGCCCCCGACGAGAAGAGCTTCATCGTCGACGGCAAGAGCCTCTGGCTCGTTCAGCCGAAGGACAAGGTCGCGTTCGTCAACGCCTGCTTCCAGCAAGACGGCCTCACAGCGTCGGTCGCCTTCTTATGGGGTGAAGGCAAGCTGCGTGAACAATTCAATATTTCGTGGTTCGATGGGCAGTTCGGCGAAAAGACCGACAACCACCTGCTGCTCATCCCCAAGCAGAACAACACCGTCTTTGCCCGCCTGATCCTGGTGGTCGACCCCACCACCTCTCGGGTCAAGCAATCGGTCGTCGTCGACCCTGCTGGCAACATCAACCAGTTTCTGTTCTCCGACCTGCAGTTCAACACCGCAGGGAAGGGGGGCCTCGACAAGAAGCTGTTCACCTACACACCCACGGGGGGCATCAACGCGACACGCATGCCCGGAACGTGCGATGTCCCGATTCCCGGTATCAAGTGAGCTTCTGAGAAAAAGCATAAAAAAAGCACCCGACGGGTGCTTTTTTCTTGTCTGCCGCGAAGCGGGCGCTGGATCAGTCGACCGGGCCCTGCGACGGCGGGCGGCCCGGCAACGCGGCGTCGAGGTCGTCGACGGTGCGGGCGCAGCGGAAGGTCACGTCGGGGGCGGGGCCGTTTTCAAAGGACCGGTTCACCAACGTCGGAGGCTCGATCCGATCGCGCCAGGCGCCACCGCGCACGATCCACGACGACGACGCCAGCTCGCCGGCCGGGGTCGAGGTCCACTCCCAGGCGCAGCCGAGGCCGGTGACGCCGAACGGTGACGCGGCCTCGGCGTCGAGGGTGGTCACCGGGGCGAGCTCGCGCTCTTTCCAGGGCTCGCGCCAGTCGCTGCCGGATTTTTTTTCGTCGAACTCGTTGCCGTACGGCCACATCCGGCCGTCGAAGCCGCGGGCCGCGAGCTCCCATTCGACCTCTGACGGCAGGCGCTTGCCGGCCCAGGCGGCAAAGGCCTCGGCGTCGTTGCGGGTGACCTCGACGACCGGCGAGTCGCGCAGGACCTCGGTGAGGTTGCTCGGGTCGGGAAACGCCTGCACCGGCTGCGGCCAGTACGTCGGCGGGGCCCGTCCGGTGGCCATGCAGAAGCGCGCGTAGGCGCCGTTGGTCACCGGCGTCTTGTCGAGCAGGAATGGTTTGACGTCGACGTAGGCCGGCAGCTCGTCGCTGGCGCCGACGTCGCCCCGACCCAGGTCGAGCGGTGAGAACAAGAAACGGCCGCCCGACACCAGCACCATCTCTTGCGGCACGACGGTTTCGACCTCGAGAAACGCCGGTCCTTCCTGGGAAGCGGGGCGGATGCGCAGGTTGCGCGTCACGAGCTCGACGGTCTGGGCACCGCGTGGGCGCCGGCGCAGGCGCAGGCGGCGGGCGAGGGCCAGGTCTTTGTCGGTCTGCTTGCCCTGTTCGCCGATGATGTCGGCGCAGCGGCTGCGGACGACGTCGGCGATGTGTGAGTAGTGGCCGCCGCCGGCGGCGTGCATCAAGGGTTGGATCTGCAGCACATAGTCGCGCAGGGGGCTCTCGCCCGCTGCCGCCAGCTTCGTGAGGCGCA
Organism: Myxococcota bacterium; assembly: GCA_046593615.1. Classification (GTDB taxonomy): domain Bacteria; phylum Myxococcota; class UBA727; order UBA727; family VGSZ01; genus VGSZ01. The sequence continues at coordinate 2,741 of JBKJNL010000919.1, forward strand.
AGAGCTCGGCGGGGAGGCGACCACGGGGTCCGCGTGCGTCGACCGGGGCGGTGCCCCACGTCAGGCCGGTGCACAGCTCGAAGAACAAGCGGGCGAGGTGGGCGGCGTCGACGTGCTCGCCGTCGTCGTTGGTGTAGCGGGCTTCTTCGGGGCCGGGGCGCGTGAGCCGCAGTGTCGGGCCGAGCACCGACACCCGTCCGTCGCCGTGCAGGATGACCCGGCCCGGCCGCGGCTGCAGCGAGACGAGCATGTTGTCGCTGCGCTTGCTGTCGGCGTCGAGCAGCGCCGATCCGAGGATGTAGGCCACCGAGGTCGTGAACGACGGCGGCAGCTCGCGCGCCCCACCGTCGTCGTCGTCGTCGTCGGCGTCGCTTGCGCCGCCA
>JBKJNL010000964.1:0-6099 GCA_046593615.1 Myxococcota bacterium
CCGTGGTTTGCTTCGTCAGGGGGCGCGCGGCTACGCGTTGATCCTCGTGCTGGTGGTGCTGAGCATCGTCGATGGTGGAGGCCACGGCGCCGAGCGCCAGGGCGACGATGCTCAGGACCACCAGCACGAGGATCAACGCGTAGCCGCGCGCCCCCTGACGAAGCAAACCACGGAGCCGTCGACGACCTGTCATGGAGCTCCTCCGGCGGCGAACGACAGTCCCGGCCCCAGCAGGCCGTTGGTGGGCGCGACGCGCGTGCTGGCGGACCGCAAGACGAGGCCCGGCCGCGACATCACCGACCCACGCAACAACGACGTCACGCTGTTGCCGGCGCGGACGCCGCTGTCGGGCAGGCCGATGACCGTGCCGAGCCACAGCATGCGTGGCGCGACGATCCGGGGATCGGCGGGTGCGACCTGCCCGGGAAAGAACGCCCACTCGCGGTCGTCGACGGCGCCGTCGTCGTCGACGTCGAGGCCGGCGGCGACCTGCAGGTCGACCACATGATCGGCGATGAGCATGCGCTTGCCGATCACGGTGGGCGCGCCGGGCGCCGGCGGCGCGGCGTTGTCGATGTGCAGGAACAGCTCGTCGGTCGCGGGGTCGACGTAGAAGGTGCGCATCTCGACCAGCACGACGTCACCGCCGTCGAAGTCGCCGGCGCCGCCGTGGCGGAGGTTCGGCGGCAGCAGGTCGACCGCGGCGAATTCGCAGTCGTCGTCGTCGGTGCCGGTGCCGGTCAAGAACACGGGTCGATACAGAATTTCGCCGCTCGCACGGCGGTTCAACAACATCACGTGGGCCGAGAAGTCTTCGGAGCGCAGGCAGCAGCCACCTTGCGGCCACTCAACGGCGTAGCTGCGTCCGTCGGCGCTGGCGCCGAGGTCGCGGGCCCGGCACACCGGAGCCTGCGGCGCGGTGAACACGGTGACACGGTCGGTGCCCGCGCAGCCCGGCAGCTCACCGCGCGCCGCGCAGTTGTCTTCGATGACGATGGCCGCCTGGCCGGGAATGCCGTTGCCGCCGGCTCGTTGCAGCTCCGACGACAGGTACTGAAGCGGCTGGTGCGACCGCGCATTCAGCATCGATTCATTCTGCGTTGATTTCATGGTGCGCGAGAGCAGCGCGAACACCGTCAAGGCGGCGGCAGCGACGAGACCGACCATGGCCAGCACGACCGCGGCCTCCATCAGCGAGAACGCGCGCGCGCTTGAGCGGGAGCGAAGGGCGACGTTCATGATCGGTAGACCACCAGCGAGAACGACCGCTGGCCGGCGCCTTCGGTCCAGACGACGACGACGACGACCTCGCGTGACCCCGTGACCGGGACGTCGGGCCGGACCGTCCATTCGACGCGGTAGCGGTCGGTGCGGGCGATGGTGCCGCCGACGACGCGGCCGTCGGCGTCGACGACGAGGGGGGTGTGGCGGCCGGCGGCGAGGTCGGCGTGGGTGGCCGGACGCGATTGCAGCTCCTGCACCGTCGACTGGGCGATGAGGGCGGCGGTGCCGAGACGGCGCTGGTGCTCGATGAGGCCTGACAGCGAGCCAAACGCCGTGAGGATCGCGGCGATGCCGACGGCAAAGAGCGCCGCCGCCACCATCACCTCGATGAGCGAGTAGCCGCGCCCGCGCCGCATCGTCGCCGTCGTCGCCGTCGTCATCGCAGGCCTCCGGTCGGCGGCAGCGCGCCTGACGACGGGGGCAAGATCGCCGACGACGACGGCGGCGGTCCGAGCTTCGCGTACAGCGCATCGAGGCGGGCCCGCGCTGACGGTCGACGGGGCTCGTTGACGGGGCTCTCGCGCAAAAAGGCTTCGAGGTCGAGGCGCGCCGACAGCTCATCGCCGAGCGACTCACGGGCCGCGGCGCGCAACAGCATGGCTTCGAGGCCGAGCTCGGCCGGCGGTTGCGCGGCCATGAGGCGGTTCACGGTGGTGATGACGGCCTGGTGGTTGCCGCGCGCGGCGAGGGCCCGGGCCTCGACCAGCGCGTTGCCCGCGCTGCGAGCGGCGTTGTTCTTCTCGTAGCGCCCGACGGACTGCTCGGCGTCGGACATCGTCATCTGCACGTCGTCGACGGTGGACTTCACGAAGCGAGAAAAGAACGCCAGCGCCAGCCCGGCGACGACGATGGCCCCGAGCGCCCACAACAGCGCCGGCATGCGCACGCTGGAATTTCCTGCGTCGACCACCAGCACCGACGGAGCGGCCGCCGTCATCGACGACGCCAGAGACGACGTCTGCGACGACCTCAGCGGCTGCGCGATCGGCTTGTTGTGCACAGGCGGCGGACGGTGGCGCGTGGGCACGCCCGCGGCGCCGGCTGCGCCGCCGGTGGCGATGCCGTCGACGATGTCGCGCGTGGAGAGGCGGTCGGGCACCCGGCGTTGCGCGCCGGCGCCGTCGACGAGGGCGTCGAGCTGCAGGGCGGCGTGGCTGTCGTTGGGTCGCTCTTGCAGGTAGCGCAGCAAAAACGCCGCCGCGAGCCGCGGGTTGCCGTTGGCCCGGTGGAGGTCGGCCAGCCGCTTCAGCACCCCCGCTGACGTCGGCGTGCTCTCGAACGCCGCGAGCGCGTCGGTGATGGCCGGCGTGTCGGCGGGCTCGGCGATCAGCGTGTCGTCGGACGTCGACAGCGAGGCCGCGCGGCGGGCCAGCCGGGCCGCGTCGACGGCGCCGGCCTGTTCGAGGGCGACGGCGCGGGCCTGGTGGCGGGCATGCAAGCGGTGCCCGAGGTCGTCGACGACGTCGGCGCTGTCGGCGGTGAGGAACGTCGCCATGAGCGCGCGGGCTTCGTCGGCGCTGCGCAGCACCTGCCATTCGTCGGTCTCGACCAACGCCGCCGCGAGCGCGCCGCACGTCGAGAAACGGCCCGACGGGGCGAGGCGCGTGGCCCGGGCCAACACCCGCGCCAGGCCCGGCGACGCCGCCGGCACCGACTCGAACAACGTCGGCGTCGGCTCGTGCGCGACCTTCATGAGCACGCTGGTGGGCTCGACGCCGGCGAAACGCATGCGGCCCGCAGCCAGCGTGTAGAGCGTCGTCGCCGCTGCGTACTGGTCGGCGCGTCCGTCGACGACGCCGCCGGTCACCTGCTCGGGCGACATGTAGCTGGGCGTGCCGACGATGGCGCCGGTCTGGGTGATGGTCTGGTCCGACAGCGAGCGGGCGATGCCGAAGTCGACGAGCTTGACGATGCCGTCGCTCGTCATCATCAGGTTCGCGGGCTTTACGTCGCGGTGGATGACGCCGTGATCGTGGGCGTGCTGCAGCGCCAGGCACAGCTGCCGGACGACGTCGACGGCCAGCGGCAGCGGCAGCTTCTTTTTCTTCTGCAGCCGCTGCACCGACGGCCCGTCGATGAGCTCCATCGCCATGAACAGCAGCTGCGGAGCGCGACCGCAGGCGACCACCTGGCAGATGTTTTCGTGGTCGAGGGCCGAGGCCGCGCGCACCTCGCGGGCGAAGCGGGCGGCGGTCTCGCCGGTGTCGTCGTCGTCGCCGCCGTTGACGACGAGCTTCACGGCCACGACGTCGCCCGTCTGCTTGTCGACGGCGCGCACGACGCGTCCCATGCCGCCGGCCCCGAGCTCGTGACCGAGCTCGAAGCGATCGAGCGGGCTCATGTGCTCGGTGGGAGCGTCATCGTTGCCCAATCAGTTCAGGCTCATCTGCGAGAGCCCATCGCCTCCGCCACCGCAGCCACCGCCGCCCACCGGCGGCGCGGTCGGTGGCGGTCCCGACGTCGGTGTCGGCGTCGAAGTCGGCAGCGGGGCCGCGACGGGCTCGGGCGGAACCGCCGGCGGCGGCGGCCCCACGGGGGGCGGCGCCGGTGGCGGCGCGGCGGCGCCCGAACAGGGAGGCGCGCCGGCGGCGGCGGCAGCAGCAGCGGCAGCAGCCGGGGAAGCCGTCACCGTCGTCGACGAAGGCACGAAGCCGGCGAAGGTCGCCGGGGCCTGGATGGCGTTGGGGGCCAGCAGGTCGATGGCCGGCGCCACGCGCACGCCCGTCGACGCCAATCCCTCGGTGGTCGCGGCGTCGTACGTGGACTCGATGGTGCCCGGTTCGCCAACAAAGGCCGACGACAACGCGCTGCCGTCGCGGCGGCTGAGCTCGAGGCGCGCCGGGGCCGGCCCGTTGCCGTCGAGGAGGATCGGCACGAACGACGACGACGAAAAGCAAGCGGTCTGCACCGGGCTGCCCTGGGAGAGCGCCGCGCGCACGCGCCTGAGCGAGACGTCGGCGATGACGCGGGCGGCGGGGCCGCCGCGGTCGAAGTCGCCGCAGCCCGAGGCGCCGTCGACGACGACAAAGGTCAGGCGTTGGCCGCCGTCGGCGAGGCGCACGGCGGCGCCACGCCCTTCGCGCAGGGCCTCACCGCGCGTCTTTCGCAGCAACATCACGACGCCACGGGCTTCGTCTGCGCTGCCGGTGCGGTCGAGCAGCTCCGACGCCGCCGCGATGCCGCCGCTGGCGAGGACGGCGATGGCGCCGACGACCGCCATGATCTCGACGAGGCTAAAGGCGCGTGGACGAAGCATGCGGGTCCTTGGGCACAAGCACGTCACAGCCTAGGCGACGACGACAGCGGGCCGCCTGTCTCCGTCTCCCGTGACACATGGATCACCCCGCCCTACATGCACGACCGCCCGGCGAGCCTCCACGCCACGCACCGAAAAAAAGAAGGCGCCGACCGGCGCCCTCTCGCTCGCGATGCCGACGTCGAAGTGGACCTCGACGTCGTTGCCTGGCGAAGCGCCGTCGACGTCAGAAGCTCTCGACGATGGCTTTGCCGAACTCCGAGCACTTCAAGAGCGTCGCGCCCTCCATCATGCGGTGGAAGTCATAGGTGACGGTCTTCTTGCCGATGGCGCCGTCCATGCCCTTGATGATCAGGTCGGCCGCTTCGGTCCAGCCCATGTAGCGCAGCATCATTTCGCCCGAGAGGATCACCGAGCCGGGGTTCACCTTGTCGAGGTTCGCGTACTTGGGCGCGGTGCCGTGGGTGGCCTCGAAGATGGCGTGGCCGGTGACGTAGTTGATGTTGCCGCCGGGGGCGATGCCGATGCCGCCCACCTGCGCCGCCAGGGCGTCAGACAGGTAATCGCCGTTCAAGTTCAAGGTCGCAATGACCGAGAATTCTTTCGGGCGCGTCAGCACTTGCTGCAGGGTGATGTCGGCGATGCTGTCTTTGATCATCAGCATCGACTTCCACTTGCCCTTGCCGTGGGTCGCGTAGACCTTGCCGAGGACGTCGGCGACTTCGGCGACGATCTTCTTCTGCTGGTCCGCCGTCATCATGTCGTAACCGGGATCGATCGCCATTGCGTTGGCGACGTCGGACATGTCGGCGCTCTTGTCCTTGTTGTCGATGATCCAGCTCTCGCGCTCGGTGACCACTTTGTCACGAAACTGCGCGATCGCGAGCGAGTATCCCCAATCACGAAAGGCACCTTCGGTGAACTTCATGATGTTGCCCTTGTGAACGATGTTCACTGAGGGGCGCTTCTCGCGCAGGGCGTATTCGATGGCCGCTTTGACGAGGCGCTCGGTGCCGTCTTTCGAGACCGGCTTGATGCCGAAGCCCGAGGTCTCGGGGAAGCGCACGTTTTTGCCGGCCTTCATCTCCTCGCTGAGGAACTTGAAGAACTTCTTTGCCTCGTCGGTGCCGGCCTTGAACTCGATGCCCGCGTAGATGTCCTCACAGTTCTCGCGAAAGATGACCATGTCGACGGCGGCGGGGTCGCGCACCGGCGACGGCACGCCCTTGAACCAACGCACGGGGCGCAGGCAGACGTAGAGGTCGAGCATCTGGCGCAAAGCAACGTTCAGCGAGCGGATGCCGCCGCCGATGGGCGTCGTGAGCGGGCCCTTGATGCCGACGAGATAATGCCGAAACGCCGTCAGCGTGTCTTCGGGCAGCCAGTCACCCGACGCGCGGAAGCTCTTCTCGCCGGCACCGACCTCGAGCCACGTGATCTTGCGCGTGCCGCCGTAGGCCTTTTCGACAGCCTGGTCGAAGACGTACTGCGAGGCCTTCCAGATGTCGGGGCCGGTGCCGTCGCCTTCGATGAAGGGCAGCACGGGGTTGTTGGGCACC
>JBKJNL010000250.1:0-7029 GCA_046593615.1 Myxococcota bacterium
GATTTCGCTGGGCGGCATCGTCTATTCGCGGTCGGTTCGCACCGGCGGCGACAAGATGGACGTCGCCATCATCAACCACGTGAAGAAGCGCTACTCGCTGCTCATCGGCGAGCGCACCGCCGAGCAAATCAAGATCCGCATCGGCAGCGCCTACCCCGACGAAGAAATCCTCACGATGGAAGTCAAGGGCCGCGACCTCATCTCGGGAACGCCCAAGACCATCGAGTGCAACAGCGACGAAATCCGCGAAGCCATGCAAGAGCCGATCAACGCCATCACCGACGCCGTGCGCATCGGCCTCGAGCGCACGCCGCCCGAGCTGGCCTCCGACATCGTCGACCGCGGCATCATCCTCTCGGGTGGCGGCTCGCTGTTGAAGAACCTCGACGTGCTCCTGCGCAAAGAGACCGGCCTGCTCGTGTTCCACTCCGAAGAGCCCATCTCGGGCACGGTCATCGGCGCCGGCACCGCGCTCGACAAGATCGACCTCCTGCAACAGGTGGCGCTCGGCGCTTCGTGAGCCGCGTCGTCCTCGTCGCCTAGCCCCTGGACCCTGGGGGCCCCCCCCCGGGCGCAAAAGCCAAGATGTTCGACCTGCTCCGCCGCCACAAAGCTCTCGTTGTCGTCGGCGTGCTGTTGTTGCTGCCGCTGGTGCTGCTGTACGCGCAGACCAAGCAGAAGAGCGGCGGCCGCGGCCCCGTCGTCGGCGCCATCGTCGACACCGCCGGCGTCATCGAACGCATGATGTTGTTCGTCACCGGCGGCCTCAACGACGGCTTCGAGCACTACGTGACCTCGGTGGGCTCGTGGGAAGAGCTGATGGACCTCCGCCGCGAGCGCCAGTCGGGGGAGGCGCTGGCCACGCGCATCGCCGAGCTCTCCGTCGAGAACGAGCGCCTGCGCGGGCTGGCCCGGGCGGCCGGCGCCGTCGACGGACCCCGCCCCCTCGGCGCCCGCGTCATCGCCCGCACCGGCCAACCGCTCACGCAGCTCATCAGCATCGATCGCGGCACCAAGGACGGCGTCCGTCTCGGCGACGGCGTCGTCAGCGAAGACGGCGTCGTCGGCGTCGTCTTGGTCGCCGGCCGCTCCACCAGTGACGTGTTGCTCTTGACCGACCCGAGCTCGGCCATCGATGTGGTCGTGCAGAAGACCCGTGCCCGCGGCATCGTTCGCGGCCGCGGCGACGCTGACCGCTACGCCGCCGTCGTCGAAGACTTCGACCGCTTGCGCGACGTGTCGCCCGGCGACGTCATCGTCACCTCGGGCATCGCCGCGCGCTTCCCCGCCGGGGTCCTCGTCGGCACCATCGTCGACGTCAAGGCCAAGGACGACCTGACGCTCGAGGCCCTCGTGCGACCGGCCTCGGTGTTCGCGCGCATCGAGCACGTCGCCGTCCTCGTCGGCCGCGTGCAGGCCGGCGCCCCCGTGCTCGGCGACGACGCCGACGACGACCTGGCCGGTCCGTCGATCCGCACGCCGCGCGTGAAGCGCGCCCCGGCACCGGCGCCGATTCCCGGGCGCGCCGTCGTCGACGCCGGTGTCGTCGTCGACGCCGGCCCTGGTGACCTCATCATCTTTGTCGACGGTGGGCCCGGCGCCCCCGCCGGCGTCGTCGACGCGGGCATCGAAGCCCCGCCCGTGCTCGACGCCGGCGCCATCGCTCCGCCGCCCGTGACTGTGCCCGCTCCGCCGGTGCCTGCGCCGCCGACGCTGCCGGCGACCGCCCCGCCCCAGACGACCCCGACGACCGCCAACAAAGCGATCGTCGACGGGGGGCCGACGTGAGCCGCACCTTTGTGGCCATGATCGTGACCCTGGTGATCACGGCGATCATCTCGAGCTTGCCGGTGCTGTTCGGCACGCCGGCCTGGCCGATCACGCCGGGCGCCGTCATCGTCGCCTATGCCGCCCTCGCGCAGCCGCCGGTCGAGGCCGCGGTGACCGCCGCGCTGGTGGGGCTCGTCGTCGACGCGCTCTCGGGCTCACCCATCGGCGTGTCGTCGTTCGCGCTGGTGGTCACGCTGCTCGTGTCGCGCCCCGCCGTCTCGCTCGTGCCGCAACCGCGCGGCTGGATGTCCTTTGCCTTTGTCGCCGGCTTCGCCACTGCGCACGCGCTCCTCGCCCAGGCGCTGCTCGCGCTGTTCGGGCAGCGCCGGGCCGTCGATCTGCTGATCGTCGTCGTCGTTGGCGTCCTCGACGCCGTCTTGTCGCTCTTGCTGTTCCCGATCCTGCGGCGTGTCCTCGTGGTCCTGCGCCTCGAGGACAAGGGCGCTACGCTGGGCGAACGCCTCTCGGCGCGGTGAGCACCCCGTCATGAAGTCCTCTCTCGAGCCCGCATTCACATCGCGACGCGTGAACGTGTTCATCGCGCTGCTCGGCTCGTTCTTCGTCGGCCTCGTCGCCCGCCTCTACGTGCTGCAGGTCGTGAAGGGCGAGGAGTACACGCAGAAGTCGCAATCGAACTTCGTGCAAGAGCGGCGCATCGCCCACGCCCGCGGCATCATCACCGACCAGGCCGGCCGCGTTCTCGTCGACAACCGGCCCTCACACGACGTCACGCTCACGGTGGCCTTCCTGCCCGACAGCACGCGCACGCTCTCGCAGCTGCTGTTGCCGCTCGAATGGAAGAAGCCCGAGATCATCGAGCGCGATCGCGAAATCCTCGCCGCCGTCGAGACCGACGACGTCGTCACGCTCGCCGACGACGTCGAGCACACGCGCTGCCTGGAGATCGACGAGCGGCGCAAGCGCTACGACGTCCGGGGCGTCGTCATCGAGCCCCTGTCCCGATCCGGCGGCGGCGGTGGCTGCCGCGTCCTCGTGAGCGCCCGGGAATTTCCGTCGCGGGCGGCCGTCTTTCGCCGGCTGCGCGAGGTCACGGGCCTCGCCCCCGCCGACATGAAGGCCCGCGTCGACGCGGCGCTGGTCAAGGCCTCGGGCCTCGGCAAGTTCAAGCCGTCGGTGTTGCTCGAAGACGTCAACTACCTCGTCTACGCCCGCATCGAAGCCGCCGCCTCGCTCGGCGAGCTGCCCGGCATCGACGTCGTCGACACGCAAAAGCGGCGCTACCGCAACCTCAGCCGCGCCGCCCACGTGCTCGGCTACCTCAACGAAATCTCGCCCGAAGAATTGAAGAAGCAAGAAGACGCCGTCGTCGCCGGCACCCTCAAGGACAACGCGCCGCGCTACGTGCTCGGCGACCTGGCCGGCCGCAAAGGGCTCGAGCTCAGCTACGAGACCACGCTGCGCGGCAAAGACGGCATCGAGCGCGTCGTCGTCGATTCCAAGGGGCGCACCAAGGGCCGGCAGTGGGCCGAGCAGCTGCTCGGCGACGATCGCATCACGCCGCCCGAGCCCGGAAAACAGCTGGTGCTGGCCATCGACGACGAAATGCAGGCTGCCGCCGAAGAGGCGTTCCAGGACGTCGCCGGCAGCGTCATCGCGATGGAAGTCTCTACTGGGTATATACTCGCACTTGCCTCATTCCCAGCGTATGATCCAAACCTGGTGACCGGTCCGTGGGCCAAGGACATCAAACGCGTCCTCGACCTCGACAAGAACCGCCCGTGGAACAACAAGGCCATCCAAGAGCATTACGCTCCCGGGTCCACGTTCAAGGCCATCACGGCGTCGGCCGGCCTGCGCCATAAAATGATCACCGAGACCAGCACGCGGCCCTGCCCCGGCTTCTTCCGCCTCGGGCGCTCGTCGTGGCGCTGCTACAACCGCGGCGGCCACGGCCCCATCGCTCTCGTCAAGGCCCTGCAGTTCTCGTGCGACACGTACTTCTATTCGCTGGGCTACGACCTCGGGGTCGACCGCCTCGCCGAGACCGCGCGACTGTTCAGCTTCGGCTCGCGCACCGGCATCGACATCGGCGGCGAGAGCCCCGGCATCATGCCCGACAGCGCCTATTACAAGCGCCGCTTCGGCGCCGTCACCCCCGGCGTCGTCGTCAACAACTCCATCGGCCAGGGCGAGGTCACGGTGACGCCGTTGCAGCTGCTCGTCTCCTACGGCGCGCTGGCCAACGGCGGCAAGGTCATGAAGCCGCAGCTCGTGCGCGAGGTGCGCGACTTCGAAGGCAACGTCGTCGACGTCAAAGAGCCGGTGCAGGTGGCCGACCTGGCCCTCGACCCCCACCAGCTGGACCTGATGAACGAGGCCCTCGCCCACGTCACCGACCCCGGCGGCACGGCCAGCGGGCTCATGTGGAAGAAAGACAAGTTCGCGGCGATGTCCGAGTGGCTGCGCAGCGGGCAAATCACGATCGTCGGCAAAACAGGCACGGCCCAGGTGCAGAAGCTCAACAAAAACGTGGCCCACCTCAAGGTCGAAGAGACTGCCTACGCCGAGCGCGACCACGCCTGGTTCGTCGGCTTCGCCCCGCAGGAAAATCCCGAGATCGTCGTCGTCACCATGACCGAGCACGGCGGCTTCGGCGGCTCGGCCTCGGGGCCGGTGACCGCCGAGGTGCTGCGCACCTGGTTCACCAAGGTGCGGGGCACCGGACGCTTCGCAAACATGCCGCCGCTGCCGCCGCCGGTGAAAAAGGTCTTTGCGCAAAAGAAGAAAGAAGAAGTCACCGAAGAAAGCGCGCACGCACCGCACGAGCCCGAAGACGCGGCGCCCGTCGAAGGGGGCATCGAGCCATGACGACGTTGAGTGGGCCGCTCAATTCCGGCGGACGCCCGGCGGAGGCGCTGGCCTGGCCCTGGGCGCTCATCGCCGTGGCGCTGTCGATCCCGCTGCTGGGCGTCGTCAACCTCTACAGCGCGGCGCAGAACTTCATCGAGCCCACCATCTGGTTGAAGCAGCTGTTGTGGGCCTTTGGCGGCTTCGTCGTCGCCGCCGCCATTGCCCGCACCCGCTCGACGACGCTCGAGCTGACGGCCTGGCCCATCTACCTCGTCACGTGCTTGCTGCTCGTGCTCGTGCTCGCCATCGGCGTGCCCATCAAGGGCGCCCAGCGCTGGCTCGATCTCGGGCCCTTCAACATGCAGCCCAGCGAGCTGGCGAAGATCGCCATGATGTTGGTCGTCGCCCGCTACTTCGCCAACTTCGAGATGCAGGGCGGCTACACGCTGCTGGCGCTGATTCGGCCGCTGAACCCCAGCCGGCCGCTCGGCCTCGTGGCGCTGCTCGCCTACAAGCTCTACGACGACCGCAAGGACCTCGCCGCCGCGTTCAAGAAGAACGGGCTCGAGGTGCCGCCGCTGGCAGATGTCATCGACGTCGCCACGGGCCTCGCCGATCCACCAAAGGAGGTCGCCGAGGCCCTCGCGGAGCTCACGCCGGCCAACGCCGTTCCCGTCGTCATCGGCGTCGCCTTTGTCTGGCTGGCGCTGTCGCTGGTCATCACCGCACGACGCGGCCTCGATCACCGGGCGATCATCGCGCCGATGGACATCGTCATGGTGCCCTTCGCGCTGGTGCTCATCGAGCCCGACCTGGGCACGGCCTCCATCGTGCTCGCCGTCGCGGCCTCGCAGATCCTGTTCGCTGGCATGCGCTGGCGCGACTTGATCCTGGCCGGCGTCAGCGCCGTCGGCGCGGCGATCTTCGCGTGGAGCAACCTGCTGCACGACTACCAGCGCAAGCGCGTCGAGACGTTCTTGAACCCCGAAGCCGACATCCAGGGCTCTGGCTACCACGCGGCCCAATCGATCATCGCCGTCGGCAGTGGCCGCCTCACCGGCAAGGGTTGGCAAGAAGGCACGCAGACCCAGCTGTCGTTCCTCCCCGAGAACCACACCGACTTCGCGTTCTCGGTGCTCGGTGAAGAGTGGGGCTTCGTCGGCGCCGTGCTGCTGATCGTGCTGTTCTTTGCGCTGGTGGCCTTGATGCTCCGCTGCGCGGCGCGGGCCACCGATCGCTTCAGCGCGCTGCTCGCCGTCGGCGCCGCGGCCATGTTGTTCTGGCACGCGTTCATCAACATCGGCATGGTCATCGGCGTGTTGCCCGTCGTCGGCGTGACGTTGCCGCTGGTGAGCTACGGCGGCAGCTCGATGATCACCAAGGTCATCGCCATCGGCTTCGCGGTGAACGCCGCGGTGCAGGCCCGCCGCGGCACGAGCAGGGGGACCTGATGGCGACCAAGAAAACGCGCAAGCGCCCCGACGACAAAGACATCGTCGACGCCACCGCCCTCGGCCTCGTAGAAGACGCCGCGACGCCGTCGTCGTCGTCGTCATCACCGAGCGAGCAGCTGCAGGGTGAGGCCCGCCAGGGCGCCGTCGACGCCGCCGCCGAGACCACGAGCCGGGCCCTGGTGCCGGGCCGCGAGCGTCCGCTCTATGGCAGCAAAGCGTTCTTCCGCCGCGCCGCCGAAGAGCTGGTGACGTCGACGCGCACGGGGCGCGAGCTGGCCGGCGTCTGCTTCGTCAAAGAGAAGCACCACCGCATTTTGTTGTGCGGCTTGAAGCGCGAGGTCTCGGGCATGCCCGGCCGCGTGCCCATCGATCCATCGTGGGGCTCGGTGCTCTGGCACACGCACCCCGGCCTCAAGGGATCGCTGGCGGCGTTTTCGCTCGAAGACCTCGACGTCGCGAAGCAATCGCAGAAGCCGCTGCTGGTCGTCGGCTTCGTCGGCTTCTCCCTCGACGTCATCTCGACGTTGGCGGTGCCGTTCGGGCTCAAGGCGATGCTGGCGTCGGCGGGCATCAAGGGCCTGTTGGCCCTCGAGAAGTCCGGCAAGCTGCAGACGAAGCTGCTGGAGATGGGCGTCGGCGCGCGCGTGTGTTGGCCGTCGGGTGCCATCCAGCCGGTGCTGCGTGCGGGTGCCGCCCCCTGGCAGGCCGCCGTCGACGACATGAGCTTTGCGTTCGATCAGGGCGTCGGCGCTGTCGAGCGCACCGGCCAGCGCGCGCTGCGCGAGGTCATGAACCTGTTCATCGACCGCAAGCGATAGCGGTCTCCAGCACCGCCCGGCACTTCGCCGCCTGACACTTCGCCGCCTGACACTTCGCCGCTGACACTTCGCCGCCTCACTTCGCCGCCTGACTTCGCCGTGGCGGCTGCGCGAGA
>JBKJNL010000252.1:0-3151 GCA_046593615.1 Myxococcota bacterium
CGTCGGCCTCGTGCGCAGCGAGGAAGTGCGCGCCGGGTTCAACGTCTACTTGCTCGGCCACGACGTCAAATTCTCGAACGACATCGGCCTGACGGTCACCGACGTCGTCGCCGCCAGCGGCCACGTCATGGGACAGATCGCGTTTTGACGGTCGGGGCTCGATCCCTTCCTGCTTGCCAACGAGGGTCGCTTCTTGGCCGTGGTCGCTGCCAACGACGCCGCGCGCGCCGTCGCGCTGTTGCGGGCGTACCCGGTCAGCGCCGCCGCCGGCCGACGCGCGGGGTCGGGCGGGGGGCTGCGGGTCTCGCCGCTGGGCGTGGAGCGCGTGCTCGAGATGCCCGCGGGCGAGGTGTTGCCGCGCATCTGCTGACGCACAGGGCTTCGCGATGCCCATCGCTGTCGCGGCGCTGTTGGTGGCCCGCTGCGGCGCTTCGTCGTCGCTCGGCGCTTGGTGTTGTTGTGCTCGGCGTGCACTCGCTGCGTGCAGTCGCTGCGTGCCTGAGCGGATCAGGCGAGCTTGAACGGACCGTCACCGGCGAGCAGGCGCACGTCGGCGGGCTCGTCGATCGGCTTGAGGTCGGCGTTGGCCGGGCCGTTCAGCACCGTGCCGTCGCGGTCGAAGCGCGAGCCGTGCACCGGGCAGTCCCAGCTCTTCTCGCTCTTGTTGAAGGTGACGACGCCGCCGAGGTGCGGGCAGGTGGCCGCGCACTTGCGCACGTGGCCGGTCTCGTCGCACGAGACGGCGTGCAGGGCGAGGCCGCTTCTGACGACGGCGCCCTGGCCGGGTTTGATGTCGTCGACGTCATCGACCTCGGCGGGCAGCACGTACTGCGCGTAGTGGGCGACGTTCTCGAGGTTCTCCTTGGCGTATTCGCCGAGGCTGCGACCGGGCTTGCGCGACGGCTCGTAGAGGTGCGCCCAGGGGTGCTCGATGCCGCGCACCATGTCGCTCAAGATGAGGCCGGCGATGGTGCCGTGGGTCATGCCGTGGCCGGAGTCGCCGGTGGCGACGTAGACGTGGTCGGGGCCGCCGGGGTTCTTGCCGATGTACGCCAGGCCATCGACGGGCTCCATCACCTGACCCGACCACTTGTTGACGACGTCGCCGACGTCGAAGTGCTCGCGGGCCCAGACGTGGAGGTTCTGGTAGCGCTCGGCCTCGTTGTGGGCCTGGCCGGTCTTGTGGTCTTCACCGCCGACGATGAGCAGGTCGCCGCCGTCGGGGCCGACGCCTCTGGCGGTGCGCACGTAGTGGTAGGGGTCGGCGGTGTCCCACAAGAGCACCGGCGGAACCGCGCCTTTGACCAGGGCCAGGGCGACGACGTAGCTGCGCCAGGCGCTCTGCTTGGTGTGGATGACGAAGCGATCGTTGACCGGCGTGTTGGTGGCGACGACGACGGCGTTGGCGCGCACGATCTTGCCGTCGCGGGTGACGACACGCGGCTCGGCGCCGCCTTCGATGGTGGTCGCGTGACACGAGGTGTGGATGCGTCCGCCCAGCGCCAGAAAAGCCTCGGCGAGGCCTTGCAGGTAGCGCAGGGGGTGCAGCTGCGCTTGCCGCGGAAAGCGCAGGCAGGCCCCGCTGTTCCACATGAGGTCGGGCACGCGGTCGTGCATTTCGACGTCGACGAAGCCGGCGCGGCGGGCGGCCTCGAGCTCGTCCTGCAAGAGCTGGGTGTTGTCGTCGGGGCCGCAGAACAGCCAGCCGTCGAGCCGCGTGAAGTCGCAGTCGATGCCTTCTTCGTCGACGACGCTCTCGATGACGTCGATGGCGATGCTGTGGCTCTCCCAGGCGGTCTTTGCGCCCTGCGCGCCGTGCACCTTTTCGAGCTTGAAGAAGCGATCGTCGAGGGCCGAGGCCAGGTGGGCCGTGGTGCGCTCGGTCTCGCCGCCGCCGATGGGGCCGTCGTCGAGCACGATGACGTCGACCTTGTCGCGGGCCAACAGCAAAGCCGTCGACAGGCCGGCGATGCCGGCGCCGACGATGACCACGTCGCATCGGGTGTCGACGGTCAGCGGCGCGTGGTGACGACGGCCCGAGCGGATGACTTGCGACGACCAGCAGGGGACGGTGCCAGGGGAGACCATGGAGAGACCTCGTTCGAGACGCCGCGGACGATGGACGTCGCGGGACGACGGTGGATGCGACGGGTGCGGGCACCGGTGCGTTCGCAACGTCCGTGCCTCCGAGCCGCCGTCGCCACCGTCGCCGCCACCGTCGCCGCTCGAACGGCTGTCTGCTCAGGCGCGGCGGCGCAACGCCGCGAGGTTCGCGAGGGTCGCCGCGGTCGTGGATCACCGACGAACGGCCGCCCGGCCGGGCGACGTGCGGCGTCGACGCACTGTGGCGGTCGTGACCCGGTCGCTGCGGCGATCGCGGGTCCGGCCTGTGGCCCAGCGATCAGCAGCCAGCGGCCAGCGATCAGCGGGCGCTGAGCTGCAGCGTGCGCCGCGGTCGTTCGCCGAGGTCGGGGTCGGCGCGGGCGGCGGGCGGCAACAGCGTCAGCGCCAGCACGCGCCCACCGTCGATGAGCGGGACGCTGAAGCTGCCGCCGGCGTCGATGGCGATGGTGTCGCCGTCGCGGTCGACGTTGCTGCCGGGCAGGGCCTGGGCCACGAGGGCCCCCCCGTCGAGGCCGCCCGCCACACCGCCGTTCAGGTCGCCGTCGACCACGACGTCGACGACGACGGTGGCGTCCGCGGCCCCCGACAGCGACAGGTAGACGGTGCCGAGCTCGGAGACGGCGAGGTCGACGCTGCCGCCGGCGGCCAGCGCGGTTTCGACGACGCGGGCGTCTTCGCCGACCTCGGCGGCTTCGCTGTAGTGGGCGCCGTCGTCGCGGCTGCCCATATAATAACGCCAGCGCGCAAACTCGACGACGGAATCGAAGAATGACAGCGATCGAGCCTGTTGCAACATGACACCCAGGGTGTCTTCGATGTCGGGCTCGTCGGAGGTGCCGTCGGCCAGCTCCGTCGAGCGTGAGCCCACCCACAGGCGCCCGATCCAGGTGGGATCATCAGCGAAAACCGCCTCATCGAGATACATCAGGTACAGCGCGGCGCCATACATATAGTATCCTTCGTATCCGTCATCGTGGTCGATGGCCAGGTCGGCGCGGCCCTGGAAGTCGACCAGCACCTCGCGCAC
>JBKJNL010000392.1:0-3753 GCA_046593615.1 Myxococcota bacterium
GGGCAGGCGTGGCAGCCGACGCCGCAGCCGCCGCAGCCGACGTGGCAGCCGACGCCGCAGCCGCCGTCGCCGCAGCAGACGTGGCAGCCGACGCCGCAGCCGCCGGCGCCGCAGCAGACGTGGCAGCCGACGCCGCAACCGCCTCCGTCGCCGACGTGGCAGGCGCAACAGCAGCCGCTTCCGTCGCCGACGTGGCAGGCGCAGCAGCACCCGCCTCCGTCGCCGACGTGGCAGGCGCAACAGCAGCCGCCGGCGTGGCAGTCGTCGCCGCCGTCGCCGCCGTCTGGGCCGTCTGGGGAGGCGTGGCCGTCGTCGTTGGAGTCGTCGTCGCAGCCGGCGCCGCAGCACACGTGGCAGCCGTCGCCAGCTCCCAACGCGACCGCGAACGGGGGGCCGCCTCCACCGCCGGCGGGGTTGCGCTCGGGTCCGCCACCGCCGCCGGCGGGACTGCCCCCGCGTCCGCCGCCGGTCGCGCCAACGCCGCCGGTTGGCGTCGACAGCGGGCTGCCGCTCCCCGGGGGCTACGCCCATGTCGGATCGGGTGAGCCGCCTCCGGCGTCAGCGGCGGTCGCCGTCTCGCAGGCGCCGGCGGCGGTGCGCAAATCGCTCTGGCAGCTCAAGGCCGAGCTCTTCACCGAGCAGTGGCTGCCGCCGCGCGTGCGCGTGGTTTCCGTCGTCGCCGCCGTCGTCGCCGTCGTCGTCGGCTTCGGCGCCGCCTTTGGTCTCGCGGCTCACTCCGCTGGCGGCGAAAGCGCGTCACGCCGAACCCTGCTGGTTCGCTCGAGCCCGCCGGGCGCCAGCGTCACGCTCGACGACGAACGGCTCGAAGGCCAGACGCCGCTGATCATCGACGCCGACCTCGACGACGGCGCCCACGGGTTGAAGCTCGCATTGGCGGCCGGCGCTCCCGCGCAGCGCAAGATCGTGCTCGGCGCCGAAGACCGCTTCGTCATCGTCAACGAGAGCCTGCAGACCGCCGGCGCCGTGCGCGTCGAGACCCGGCCGGGTGGGGCCCGCGTGCTCCTCGACGGCCGCGACGTCGGCGTGGGACCGCTGCGGCTCGACGTCGTCTCGACCGACAAGTCGCACGTCGTCGAGGCCCGCAAAGCGAACCACCGCACCGCGACGGCGACCATCCCCGTCGACCGCCCCGCCGAGCACATCGTCTTGCTGACCCTCGAGCCCGAGCGGCCGCCGGGGCGCATCGTCGTGCAGAGCGCGCTGCCGGCGCTGATCAGCCTCGATGGCGTGCCGTGGGGAACGACGTCGTCGCAAGAGCGCGAGTGCCCGCCGGGCAAGCACGAGCTCGTGCTGCGCGTCGCCGAGCTCGGCCTCGAAGAGCGAGCCACCGTCGACATCCCCGAGCGTGGCCTCGCCCGCTACTTCGTCTCCTTTGACTGAGCGGTCGGCGACGGAGGGCTGAAAAAGAACGCGCCCTCGAGGGGCGCGTTCTTCGTCGTGACTCGTCGAGGCTGGTCGAGCAACTCAGGCGGCGGCGGCGGCGCCGAAGGCCTGATCGACGTGGGGGACGCCGACGAAGCCCAGGTAGAGCTTGATGTGCTCGGCGGGGTGGTCTTTCTGCAGCAGGTCGACGAGCTCTTTGACCTTCTCGGGGCTCAGGTCTTTGAAGAACGTGGGCTCTTCTTCGACGAGGCCGTTGTCGTTTTTGACGCCGAGGTGGTCGAGGGTCGTCTTGAGCAGCGGGCGCTTGGTGTAGAGCCAGTTGCGCACCAGCTCTTCGCAGAGCTTGTCTTCTTGCGTCGACTGCGCCGACTTCAGCCGGTCGTGCAGCTTCTTGGTGCGCTCTTCGAGCTTGCCGTGGACGTTCAGGCCGATCTGCTTCTTGGCCTTGATGTTGAGGCGCGAGAACAACGTCTCGCGGATCTTGCGGGGCGACGACGCAATCACCTCGGCAAAGGTGGGTTCGGACATCGCGGCGACCATCGTGAGGAACTGCATCGGCAAAGGCCTCCAGGAAGTTTTTCTCGAGTGCGTCTTCGTCGACGGCCCCGACGTCGTCAACCCGTGTTGACCTGGGCGGCGTGCTGAAAGACCACGCGGCCGTGGCATCCATCTCCCTTCAGGGCATCGAGAAGCGGTACGGCGACGTCAGCGTCGTCAAGAAGCTCGACCTCGACATCAAGGACGGCGAATTCGTCGTCCTCGTCGGCCCCTCGGGCTGCGGCAAGTCCACAACGCTGCGCATGATCGCCGGCCTTGAGAGCATCTCCGCCGGCGACATGTTGATCGACGGCCAGCGGGTCAACGACGTCAAGCCGGGTGACCGCGACCTGGCGATGGTCTTCCAGAGCTACGCGCTCTACCCGCACATGAGCGTGCGCGAAAACATCGCCTTTGGCCTCGTCGTGCGAAAAGTTGAAAAGGCCGAGATCGCCAAACGCGTCGACGACGCCGCGGCCATGCTCAAGATCGCGCCGTTGCTCGATCGCAAGCCCAAAGACCTCTCCGGTGGCCAACGCCAGCGCGTCGCCATGGCCCGCGCCGTCGTGCGCCGCCCAAAGGCGTTTTTGTTCGATGAGCCGCTGTCGAACCTCGACGCCAAGCTGCGCATGGAGGTGCGCGCCGAGATCGCCTCGTTGCGGCGTCGCTTCGGCACCACGACGGTGTACGTCACGCACGACCAGGTCGAGGCCATGACCCTGGCCGACCGCGTCGTCGTCTTGAACGACGGCGTCGCCCAGCAAATCGGCTCGCCGCTCGAGGTCTACCGCCAACCGGCCAACCGCTTCGTGGCCATGTTCCTCGGCACGCCGACCATGAACGTCGTCGACAAAGCGCAGATCAAAGCGCCGGCGCCGGCCGCGGCCGTGCACATCGGCATCCGCCCCCACGACGTCGAAGCCCGCAAGATCGGCGCCTCCAGCGAAGGTCTGCTGGCGTCGATGAAGGTCGAGCACATCGAGCGCCTCGGCCAAGAGAGCTTCGTCTTTGGCACCGTCGGCGACACCCGCTTCGGCGCCGTCGTCGACGAAGACGCGATGGGCGGCGTGGCCCACGGCGCCGACGTTGGCTTGTTTGCCCGGCCCGATCGCCTCTGTTTCTTCGACGGTAAAGGCGACCGGATCCAGGCATGAGCCTGCGCGCTCTTCTTTTGGTCGTCGTCGTCTTTGGCTGCTTCGGCGCCCTCGCTGACGACGTCGTCGACGCCCGTCCCGAGGTCGTGCTCTGGCACGCCTACCGCGCCGACGAAGCCGCCGTCATCGAAGAAATCGTCGCCGGCATCAACGCTTCGGAGACCGACTTTCGCGTCAAGATGTTGGCGGTCCCGTATGACGCCTATCTCGACAAGATCGGCGCCGCGATTCCGCGCAACCGCGGACCGGACCTGTTCATCGCCGCACACGACCCCATCGGCGACTGGGCCGAGGCCAAGACCATCCAGCCCGTCGACGACCTCGTCGATGCGCAGACGGCGTCGTCGCTGGTGCCCGGGCTCCTGCCGGCGATGCTCTACAAGGGCCACGTCTACGGCTTGCCGATCGCGTTCAAGAGCGTCGCTCTCTGGCGCAACACGCGGCGCGTGCCCGAAGCGCCCAAGACCCTCGACGAGCTGCTGGCGGTCGCCCAGCAACAGACCAACGCCGGCGAGGGCCGCTACGGCTTCATCTACGAGAACCGCGATCTCTACGTTCATGCGCCGTTGCTGTTCGGCTTCGGCGGCCGCCTCTTCGACGACGACGGCCGCCCCACGCTCGATGACCCGTTGAACATCGCCTCGATCGAAAAAGCGCA
>JBKJNL010000501.1:0-6726 GCA_046593615.1 Myxococcota bacterium
CTGCCCGAGGCCAAGCAAGCCGGCGAGCTGCCGAACGATCGCGAGCCCATCGAGAAGCACGTCTTTGACTCGAGCTTCTGAGACCAGACGACGATGCCGCCAGCATCGCTGGCGGCATGTTCGTGATCGAAGCGTCGACGTCGAAGCGTCGACGTCGAAGCGGAGGCGCCGCGGCCGTTCAACTCTTCTTGGCGCGCACGGTCTTCAAGGCCTCGGTCCACGGCACCAGCTGATCCAGCATCGTCGTCACCGACTTCTCCTGGTGCGCGCCCGGCTTGAAGACTGTGTAATTCTCGAAATCGGTCATCAGCGAAAGCTGCACTTGAGCGCGCACATGCGCCATCTGGAGCTCGCTGGCGATGCCGCGGAGATGCTCGACGGCGCGGGTGCCGCCGGCGGCCCCGTAGGCTACGAAACTGCAGGCTTTGTTCAGCCATTCAGCGTACAAGAAATCGAGGGCGTTCTTGAGCGCGCCCGAGGTGCTGTGGTTGTACTCGGGGCTGACAAAGACGAAGCCGTCGAAGGGCGCGATGCGGGCCGCCCAGGCCTTTGTGTGCGGCTTCGAGTACTGGCCCATCGACGGTGGCACCGGCTCGTCGAGCAAGGGCAGGTTGGCGGCGGCGATGTCGACGAGCTCAAAGGTGGCGTCGCTGCGCTTGCTGGCGATGCCGTGCACCCACTTGGCGACGTCTTCTGCTTTGCGGCCGGGACGGGTGCTGCCGATGACGATGGCGATCTGGGTCATGTTTCTCTCCGGTGGCTGCGGGCCGGTGGTGGCGGGTCGGTGGTGGTGATGCGCGGCCGGACGAGCCGGCGGTGCACCGTCCTAGCTGTGATGTGCGCGCGGCGCAGGCGTTCCGGACCAGGGTCCGATTGATCGTCCGTCGCCGCGCTGCGCGGAGCCGCGGGCGGATCGCTCCGCTCGGTGCCGCGTGGTAGCCCGTCGACGGAAACCCGCGCGTTGGCACCCGTTTCGTCCTGGGGAGGTCGAAGTGGGTCGGGGCATCCCGCCTCTGCACACGCAACGGTCGACGGGGATGTGATGCGACAACCAAGAATGACTGTGCTCGTCGTCGACGACGAGCCGCGCAATCGAGCTGTGGTGCGGGGTTACCTCGAGCGGGTTCACGACGTCGTCGAAGCCGGCAACGCCGAAGAAGCCTTTGCTGCCGTCGCTCGCGGGGGCGTCGATCTCGTGCTGCTCGACGTGCTGATGCCGGGCGCCGATGGGTTCGAGGTGTGCGCGCGCCTCAAGGCGAGCGCGGACGAGTTCCTGCCGGTGCTGCTGTTGACGTCCTTGTCGGATCAAGAGCAGCGCAACCGCGGGCTCGAAGTCGGCGCCGACGACTTCATCAGCAGGCCCGTCGATGGCAAGGAGCTGTCGCTGCGCGTGGCCGCCTTTTTGCGGACGCGTGCGCAGGACC
The DNA here is from genome assembly GCA_046593615.1 of Myxococcota bacterium. Lineage (GTDB taxonomy): Bacteria > Myxococcota > UBA727 > UBA727 > VGSZ01 > VGSZ01. The sequence goes on from JBKJNL010000501.1 coordinate 1,425, forward strand.
AGACCATCCGCGCGCAGATGCTCGCCTTGACCGACCTCGGCGCGCTGAAGGACGACCTCGTGTCGTTGCTGGTCCACGACCTGCGCAACCCGCTCGCCGGTGTGCATGGGTACCTGCAGATCATGGCGCGCGAGGTCCACGCCGAGCTGCGCGAGGACGTGCTGCTCACCCTGGAAGGCACCACGCGCATCAAGGACATCCTCGACGACATGCTGCGGGTGCGGCAGCTCGAGGCCGGTCGCGTCGAGCTGGTGCGCGAGCGCCTGTCGGCGGCCACCGTCGTCGACGAAGGTCTGCGGTCCCTGGCGGGCATGGCCCGCGAGAAAGGTGTCGTCCTCTCCCACGACGGCGACGGCTTCGTCAGCGGCGATCGCAAGCTCTTGCTGCGGGCCCTCGAGAACATCGTGATGAACGCGCTCAAGCACTCGCCCGCCGGCCAGACCGTCGACGTGCACATCGAGAGCGGCGACCAGCTCGTCGACATCGAGGTGCGCGACCGCGGCCCGGGCATCCCCGACGCGGCCCGCCAGTCGCTGTTCGCCAGGTTCGGCGGCGGCACCGGCACCGCCGACGCGCGCCGCGGCTTCGGCCTCGGCCTCTACTTCGTGCGCCTCACGGCCACGGCCCATGGGGGCAGTGTCAGCGCCATGAACCGCACAGGCGGCGGCACCGTCGTCAGGCTCTCGCTGCCCGCGCTCGCGGCCTGAAGGCAGATCGCGACGACTTCATCGTGGGCCTGGCAGAGACCGAGTGCCGGCCCGCGTGTCCTGGTGCGCGACACGTCATGATCGCGGTGGGCCACAGCCGCCGAGCCCAAGCCTTGTCGCGCAGTGCTCGGCGGGCGACACTCCACCGGCCGAGCCAGAGCGGCCGAGCCAAAGCGGCCGAGCCAGAGCGGCCGAGGCCGCGAGCCTCGCGTCGCGCACCGACCGAGGCATGAGCATGGACGCGGCACAGAAAACGAAGCTCGGCATCCGCGGCGTCGCCGTCGTCGTCGTCGTCCTCGGCGGCGCCGTCCTCGCCGGCTGGTTCTTCGGGGTGCCGCTGCCGAGCGTGCTGCCCGGGCCGTCGATGAAGGCCAACACCGCCATCGGCTTCTGCCTCGCCGGGTTGTCCCTGCTGTTGCAAACGACGTCGACGACGTCGCGGTCTGGCCTCTACGGCGCGCGCCTGGCCCGCACCGCAGCCGTCGCCGTCGCCGCCCTCGGTGGCCTGACGCTCGTCCAGTACCTGCTGGGCGTCGACCTGCGTCTCGACGAGATCGTCATCGCCGATCCGCACAGCCGCACCGGTGCCGCCGGGCGGATGTACCCGGCCACCGCGGCCGCCTTTTTCGCCCTCGGCATCGGCTTGTGGGCCGCGGCCAGGCCCAGCAGCGTTGCTGCGTCGGCACAGCGCGGCCTGCGCCTCCACGAGGTGCCCGCTCTCCTGGTGCTCGTGCTCGGGCTCATCGGCTTGTTGAACTACTTCTTCGAGGTCGATCCGAGCTTCGTGGCCACCAAGAACACCTCGATGGCCGTGCACACGGCCGGCGCGTTCTGCCTGCTGTCGGTGGCCCTGCTCGCCCTGCGGCCCGAGGGGCTGCTGGTGCAGCTCTGCACCGAAGACCTGCCCGGCAGCCTCATGGTGCGGCGTGCGCTGCCCCCCCTGTTGTTGTTGCCGCTCCTCCTGGCCCGCCTGCGGCTCGAGGGCGAGCAGGCCGGGCTGTTCGGCTCGGCGTTCGGCGTGGTGCTGATGACGATCGTGACGATGGTGCTGTTGGCCGTCGTTTTCCTGCAGAGCGCCCAACGCTTGAACGTCAGCGAGCGGGAGCGCGCCATCGTGGCCAGGGTCGCCGAAGAAGCCGCCCGGCAGACCCACTCCGTGCTCGATGCCATGACGAGCCCGGCCTCTCTGATGGGCACCGACGGACGTTGGCTGTTCGTCAACCGCGCCTTTGCCAGCATGCTCGGCACGAAAGCCACCGAGCTCGCGGGTCGAAGCGCCGCCGAAACGCTGTGGCCGATGCTGGCCGCCCACGACACCGCCGTCGACCGGCGCTTCTTCGACGACGGTGCATCGACGACCGACGAGCGCCAGGTCAACACGTCCGAGGGCCCGCGCATCTTTCTCAGCCAGCGCGAGCCCTTGCGCGACGGCAGCGGTCACCTCTACGCCGTGTGCGGGCTGATGACCGACATCACCGAGCGCAAGGGCGCCGAGCAGAGCCTGCGCGAAGCCCACGACGAAGCCGCCGGATTGGCCGAGCGCTTGCGAGGCCGAACGCTTGAGCTCGAGGCCGCAAACGTGGGGCTCGAGGCCCAGCGCAGCGAGCTGATCGCGCAGCAGCACGAGCTCGCCGAGCGCGGTCAGGCCCTGGAGCGCGCCGGGCGGCTCAAGAGCGAGTTTCTCGCGAACATGTCGCACGAGCTGCGCACGCCGCTGAACTCCATCCTTGGCTTCACCGAGCTCGTGCTCGACGACGCTCGAGAGACCTTGACGCCCGTGCACGCGCGCTACCTGGGCGACGTGCTCCGCAGCGGCCGTCATCTGCTGTCGCTCATCAACGACATCCTCGACCTCTCGAAGATCGAGGCCGGCAAGCTGACCCTCACCCTGGAGCCCATCGATCCGGCCACGATCGTCGCCGAGGCCTGCAGCGGCGTGCGCGCGGCGGCGATGAAGAAGCGCATCACGTTGCAGGTCAAGGCGCAGACGAAGAGCCACGTGCTCGCCGACCAACGGCAGCTGCGGCAGATCCTGCTGAACCTGTTGTCGAACGCGGTGAAGTTCAGCCCGGAAGGGTCGGCCGTCGAGGTCAGCGTTGAGGACGTCGCCGGCTTCATCCGCTTCGCCGTCGTCGACCAGGGACCGGGCATCGCCGCCGACCTGATGCCGCCCCTGTTCACACCGTTCACCCAGGGCGAGGCGGCGCTGCACAAGAGCCACCAGGGCACCGGACTTGGTCTGGCGATCAGCAAGCGGCTGGTGCAGGAGCACGGCGGCGCCATCGAGGTCACGTCGGTGCCGGGTGGTGGCGCGACCTTTTCGTTCACCATTCCGGCGACGACGGCGACCGCGGAAGTCGGCGGCGACGTCGACGTGTCCGGCGCCGTCGCCCACGATGTCCCGTCGCAGCCCGGCGAGGATGCGACCCCGGCCCGAGCGGCCCCGAAGCGGGAGACCCCGACCCGAGCGGCTCTGGAGCCAGAGACCCAGGTCGCGGCCCCCGGCGCCGCGGCCGCGTCGCCGCGGACCATCCTGGCCATCGACGACGACGTTTCGGCTGGTGACCTGTTGGGTGCGATCCTCGAGCCGGCCGGCTACCGCGTGCTGCTGGCCCGCAGCGGTCTCGAGGGCCTGGCGCTGGCCCGGCAAGAGCGGCCCGACCTCGTCATCGTCGACGTCACGATGCCCGACCTCTCGGGCTTCCAGGTCATCGAGGCGCTCGACGCCGACCCCGACACCGCGGGCCGGCCCATCCTCGTCATGACCGCCGCCGACCTCACGGCCGCCGAGCGCGGCGCCTTGAAGAAGCGCGGCGCGGCCGTCGCCGACAAAGGCAACGTCACGCGCGCGGCGCTGCTCGCCACCGTGGCCGTCTCCCTCGGCAAGCACGGCGCCCTCGGCAAGCACGGCGCCCTCGACAAGCACGGCGCCCTCGACAAGCAGCGTTTGTCGCTCCCGGCGGCAGTGGGCCCGACGACGATCCTCGTGGTCGACGACCACGACCTCAACCGCGAGCTGGCCCGCTCGATCCTCGAGCGCCGCGGCTTTCGCGTGGTGCTCGCCGAGGACGGCGAGGCCGGCGTCGCCGTCGCCCGCGCCGAGCGGCCGGCGTTGATCCTCATGGACCTCGCGATGCCCAGGCTCGACGGCTACGCCGCCACCCGCCTGTTGAAGGGTGATCCGTCGACGGCGGCCATCCCGATCATCGCCTTGACCGCGCTGGCGATGCGCGGCGACGAAGAAAAGGCCTGGGCCGCGGGCGTCGACGACTACGTCACCAAGCCCATTGATCGGGTGGTGCTCGAGGCCGCGGTGATGAAGCAGCTGGCCCGCGTGCGCGCCCTGGAGGCGCCCGCCTCCTGACGCGCGGCGTGATCGACCCGCGCCCGCCTCGCGCCCGACCCCTCACCGACCGCCGCAATCGAACCTCGTCGGTGGATTCGGACCATGGTCCGTTTTTTGGCTGGGCCCGCGACCCTCGACGAGAAAAGCCGGATGGGGCATGCCTCGCTAGCTTGCTGCTCTGGTTTCTTCGCTGAGGAGACGACTCACATGGCCGGTTCGACGACGCACGCGCGACTTCTTGCCTGGATTGATGAAGTCAGGGAGCTCTGCCAGCCCGACGCCGTCTACCTCTGCGATGGCTCGCAGGCCGAGTACGACGCGCTCTGCGCGCAGATGGTCGCCGGCGGCACGCTGCTGCCGTTGAAGAAGCGCGAGAACAGCTTCCTCGCGCGCTCGGACCCGCGCGACGTGGCCCGCGTCGAAGACCGCACCTTCATCTGCAGCCTGTCGAAGAACGACGCCGGCCCGACCAACAATTGGATGGCGCCCAAAGAGATGAAGAAGAAGCTGAACGGGTTGTTCAGCGGCTGCATGAAAGGGCGCACCCTGTACGTGGTGCCGTTTTCGATGGGGCCGCTCGGCAGCCACATCGCCCACATCGGCGTGCAGATCACCGACTCGCCCTACGCCGTCGTCAACATGCGCATCATGACCCGCATGGGGCAGGGCGCCCTCGACGTCATGGGCAGCGACGGCCCCTTCGTCCCCTGCCTGCACTCGGTCGGCAAGCCCCTCGCCCCCGGCGAGAAAGACGTCGCCTGGCCGTGCAACCCCGAGAACATCCACATCGCCCACTTCCCCGAATCGCGCGAAATCTGGTCCTTTGGATCGGGCTACGGCGGCAACGCTTTGTTGGGCAAAAAATGTTTCGCCCTGCGCATTGCCAGTGTCATGGCCCGCGACGAGGGCTGGCTGGCCGAGCACATGCTCATCCTCGGCTGCGAGAACCCCAACGGCGAGCGCGTCTACGTCGGCGCGGCGTTTCCGTCGGCGTGCGGCAAGACCAACTTCGCCATGATGGTGCCGCCCGCGGGCTTCGAGGGCTGGAAGATCGTCACCGTCGGCGACGACATCGCCTGGATCAAGCCCGGCAAGGACGGGAAGCTCTACGCCATCAACCCCGAGGCCGGCTTCTTCGGTGTGGCCCCCGGCACCGGCCCGAAGACCAACCCCAACGCGATCGCCTCGCTGTCGAAGAACAGCATCTTTACGAACGTGGCCCTCACCGACGACGGCGACATCTGGTGGG
>JBKJNL010000605.1:0-3416 GCA_046593615.1 Myxococcota bacterium
CGACGACGACGACGACGACGAAGCGGGAGGCGAGCCGCGCGCCGGCGAGCAGCGTCACGGGATCGGCAGCGGCAGCGCGAATGCGTAGCGGGCCGGCTCGAGGCCGAGGGAGCGATCGCGATCGGGACGCGGCTCGCGGGCCCGGGCCACCGGCGTCAGCCACTCTTCGTCGATCTCGAAGCCTTTGCGGGGCGACGCCGACACCGCCAGCGCCCACGCCGTCACCAGGGCCGGCACGGCGATGAGGGCGATGCCGGCGATGACGACGGCGGGCATGGCACCGAGGAACGAGAACACCTGCACCGTCGTCAGGCCGGCGCTGCCGGTGAACTCGGCCAGCGCGCCCATGCCGTGGAACAGCAACACGCCGCCGCCAAAGGTCACCGTCGTCACCGCCGTCGACACCAGCGACCCGCCGAAGTGGGCCATCAGCGCCGTCACGTAGTCGCCCTCGTAGAGCTCGGACAAGCCGTTGAAGACCAGCGTCGACGCCAACGCCGACAGCAGCGATTCGGCGAACGCGTAGGTGCCGCCGATGCCGATGGCGAGGGCCAGACCGACCGCGAAGCCGACGGCCGGTGCTGCCCCGGCGGTGACGCCCATGATCAGTCCGACGCTGAGCACGAGCGTGGGCACGCCGATGAGCACGTGTGAGGCCAGGCTGGTCACGGCGCCGGCGCCGGCGCTGTACCAGAAGGCCCGCGTGTCGCGCTCGACCCAGGCGTAGTCCGACGGCAGCTGGCGCACCTGCGAGCGAGCGTTGACGACGTCGTGGGCTGAGTCTCGGGTCGCGTCTCGGGCCGCGTCGCGGGCTGCGCTCAGCGCTGCGCTCTGGGCAAACGCCGCCACCGACGGCAGCGTGCCGACGAGCATCACCGTGGTGTCGACGACGAGGGCGGTGTCGAGGCGCAGGCTCGGCACCAGCCCGCCCGCCTGCGCGGCAGGAGCGGCGGCGAAGCAGGCGGAAAAGGCGACGGCGACGAGGGCACAACGCATGGGCGGCAACGTAGCAGACCTCCGCCGCCGATCGCCGCGGCGGCGTCAGGCGAGCAGCGGGATGCCGACCAGGGCGAGGCCCACGCCGGCCCATTGGTGCGGCGCCAGCTTCTCGCGCAACACGACCAGGCCGATCAGCACGGTGACGACGACGGAGAGGGAGCCGAGCACGGCCACCACGGCGGCGTCGTCGCCCTGCGAGCCGAGGCCGGTGGCGACGGTGGCGACGCTGGCGAGCAGGCCCGAGGCCACGGCGCCGAAGCGATGCTCGCGCGGCGGTCGCGCCGTCGACACGCCGAGCATCCAGGCGCCCGCCGTCAGCAGCACGGGTCCCACGAGGCGCGACAAGAACGCGGGCACCAGGCTGCCGAGCTGCGGCGCGACCTCGCGGCCGAGCACGAAGAACGCGGTGCCGAACAAGACGGCGGCGACGGCCGCGAATGCTGCGCCGCGGGCCTGCCCACTGCGTGGGCTCCCCCGCTGCGGGATCGACGCCAACACCGCGCCCGCAACGACGGTGCCGAGCCCCGCGAGGGTCCAGAATCCCGGCCGCGCGCCAAAGGCCAGGGTCCACAAGACAGTGACGGCGCCGTAGCCGCCGACGATGGGAGCGACGACGGCCAGGGTGCCTTTGCCAAAGGCCTCGAAGAACGACAGCGCGGCCCCGCCGATGAGCGCGGCGTACAAGAACGCGAAGCCCCACGCGCGCGCGCTGGCGGCGGCGAGGCCGTCGGCAAAGGCCCGGCTGGCGACGACGCTGGCGACGACGGCGCCGCCGAGGGCGACCAGGCCGACAAGCTGCGACCAGAGCTGCGCGCGAAACGATCCCATGCCGCGCGCCAGGCCTCGCGCCAGCCAATCGCTGAAGCCCCAGCACAGCGCAGCCACCAGGCCCAGCAGCACCGGGCTCATGGTGTCGTCGGCGTCTCGGGCGGCTTCGGCGTCTCCTTTGGCTTCACCGTCGTCGTCGGCTCTGCCGGCTTCGTCGTCGCTGGCTTCGTCGTCGTCGGCGTCACCGGCGGCGTCCCGTCCGACGGGAGAGGCGACGGGAGAGGGGGCGGGAGAGGCGGCGTCGCGGTCGGCGCGTCGGTGGGCTCGCTGTCTTCGGGCGGGGGTGGCAGGCCGAGGCCGGCGGCGCCGCTCTCGGGCACGAGCTCGACGTAGATCTCGTCGGGCAGGCGCTCCGAGCCAAAGGCCACCACCGACGTCGAGATCGCGGTGCAGCCGAGCACACCCAGCGAGCCGCCGTAGCCGAGCGCCTTGCCCCGGGTGTCGGCGTCGGGCACGGCGAGCCACGTATAGAGGGCGACCAGCGGCACGACGAACGTCGACAGCGTGCAGCCGCCGACGGCGCAGGCCATGGCCGGCACGCCGGTCTGGGCGTCGACGACGCTGGGGCGAACCTGGCGGCGGGCGATGCGGTGGCCGGGGGCTTTGACCTCGACGTCGTAGACGCGGCCGAAGCCCCAGTGCTCTGAAAAGACCGCGCCCTGGTCGACGCGCCCGAGGGGCTCGCCGTCGACGCGCACCTCGGCGGCGGGGACGTTGCTGTCGACCTGGACGGTGTGGGCGCAGCCCCCGACGGCGCCGCCGCACACGACGGCGCCGACCAACACGACAGCGACGACGAACAGGCGCAGGGCGGCGGCGGGTTTCAGAAGCTGTTTCCGACGTTGAATTCGAACTGGAACGGCTGATCGCCGCGCTCGAAGCCAAAGGTGCCGGCGGGTCGCGGCGTCAGCGGCACGCCCCACTCGAAGCGCAGCGGACCCAGCGGCGAGAACCAGCGGATGCCGGCGCCCACCGAATAGAACAGGCCCAGCGGCAGCTCGGTGCGCGGGTCCCAGCACTTGGCGCCGCCGCACTGCTGCGTGGCCAGGAACTCGTTGGCGCCGTTGCCGATGTAGAACAGGTTTTCGTCTTTGCCGTAGGTGTTGCCAGCGTCCATGAAGAGGACGCCGCGGATGCCAACAGCTTCGAAGATCGGAAACTCGAGCTCGATGTTCGTAATGATCTGTTTGTTGCCACCGGTGCGAAACTCCACCAGCGGCGACGACGGATCCGACGACGACCCGACCCGCGAGACCGGCGAGATGCTGCGCAAGAAATACCCGCGGATGGTGTTGAATCCACCCATGTAGTAGTTCTCGAAGATCAACTGGTCTTGGGTGTTCAAGAATCCCATCTCGACGTTGGCTTTCAAAACCACGCCCTGCAGCTCCGGCAGCAGCAGGCCGCCGTTGGCGTAGCCGCGCGCGGTGCCGCTGAAGCGGGTGAACGAGTTGGGCAGGCCGTTGTTCTTCAAGCAGCCGAGGCCGGGGCACAGCGGCAGGTCGCGCACGCCGGCGTCTTTGAGGCCGTTCTTGAAGTTGGCTTCGGCGCCGGGCAGCAGCGCCGAGCCGAAGTACGGCGACGCCAGC
>JBKJNL010000820.1:0-4530 GCA_046593615.1 Myxococcota bacterium
CGAGGCGTCGCGCACGTTGACGGTGACGTTATCGGCGCCGTGCCAGTTCTGGTCGGGCGTGAGCTCGAGGCGCCCGGTGGCGACGTCGATGCGGGCGCTGCCGTGGGCCGGGGCGCCGGCGATCGACCACGCCAGCACGTCGCCCTCGACGTCGCGGGCCGAGAGCGCAACGATGGCGGCGTTGTCTTCGTCGCCTGCCAGGGTCGCCGGTGCGACGACCGGCGCATCGTTCACGGGGGCGATGGCGACCTCGACGGGGGCCTCGACCTTGACGGTGCCGTCGCCGACGACGACGACGAAGCGGTCGGCGCCGTTGTCGTCGCGGTTGGGGACGTAGGTCACGCGGCCCTTGCCGTCGACGCTGCTGGTGCCTTTGGTGGCGCCGGTGCCCAACGCAAAGGTGATGGCGTCGCCGTCGACGTCGCGCACCGTGAGCGACGCGCCGGTGGCTTTCTCTTCGTCGGTGCCGAGCTTCATGGCCTCGATGACCGGCGGATCGTTCACGGGACCCGTCACCACCGGCACCGTGCGTGACGTCGTCGCGGCGCCGTCTTTGACGGTGACGATCAGGCTGTCGGCGCCGTGCCAGTCCTTGCTGGGGGTGAACACCAGCGCGCCGGTCTTTTCGTCGAGGGTGGCGGTGCCGTGCTCGGCCTCCCGCGACACCGACCAGGCCAGCGCGTCGCCGTCGACGTCGGTGGCGGACAGCGCGATCGAGGCGCGCTCGTCTTCGTTGCCGCGCAGCGCAGCGGCGGCGATGACCGGGGCGTCGTTGACGGGCGTGATCTTGACGTCGACGGGGGCGTCGACGCCGACGGTGCCGTCGTGGACGACCACGACGAAGCGGGCGCTGCCGTTTTGGTCGGGCGCCGGTGTGAACTGCACGCGGCCCCTGGCGTCGACGGTGGCTGTGCCCTGGGCCGGTGGGGTGCCAATCGAAAAGGCAACGCGGTCGCCTTCGACGTCGCGCACCGTGAGCGCGGCGCCGGTGGCGGTGTCTTCGGACGTGCCGAGCTGCATGGCCTCGACGACCGGGGCATCGTTGACCGGGGTGATGGTCAGGGCGACCGCGGTCGTCGTCGTCGTCGTGCCGTCTTTGACCGAGATGCGCACGCTGTCGGTGCCCGACCAGTTCTTCTGCGGCGTGACCGAGAGGCGCCCGGTCTTGGCGTCGATGGCCGCGCTGCCGTGCGCCGGCCCGCGGGCGATCGACCACGCCAACGCGTCGCCGTCGACGTCGCTGGCGGCGAGGTTGACGACGGCGGCTTCGTCTTCGGCACCGGCCAGCTGTGCCGGGGCCATGATCGGCGCGTCGTTCACGGCGGCGATCACGACATCGACGCCGACCTCGACTTTGGCGACGCCGTCGTCGACGACGACGACGAAGTGCTGGGGATCGTGGTCGTGCTCGGCGGGCGTGAACTGCACGCGGCCCTTGCCGTCGACGGTGGCCGTGCCCCGGGCGGGCGGGGTGGCGATCGAGAAGGTGACGTTGTCGCCGTCGACGTCACGCACGGTGAGCGGCGCGCCGGTGGCCGCGTCTTCGCGGGTGCCGAGCTTCATCGCCTCGACGACCGGCGCGTCGTTCACCGGCCGCACCGTGACCGGCACCGTCAGCCGCTGCCGCTCTTTGCCGGCGCGGACCTCGACGATGAGCTCGTCGCTGCCGTGGTGGTCGCGCGTGGGCGTAAAGGTGACGACGCCGCTGGCCTCGTCGACGACGACGGAGCCGTGGGCGGGCTGCTTTTTCAACACGAAGCGCGCGTCGGGCACGCTCGACGTGAGGGTCACCGTGGCCGCGGCGTCTTCGGCGGTGTCGATGACAGCCGGAGCCACCACGAGCGCAGAGGCCAGCAGCGACGGAGCGAACAGCGAGACGATCATGGAGCCCCTTGCGGCGGTCGATCCGCCGAGTCGGGGGCCACCCTACGCAGCGATCCGGTCTCGTTGTCGACGTCGTCGCGAGAGCTGTCCCACCAGGGACAGCAGCGCGAGCCCAGTGGCGCCGCCGACGTCGACCGTGCTGGCGCAGCCGCAGCCGCCGGGCGGGCCGTTGCCCTCGTCGCCGTCGTCGTCGTCGTCGTCGGTGCCGTCGCCCTCGCCCTCGCCGGTGGCCGCTTCGCCTTCGCCGTCGCCCGTGGCTGCTTCGCCTTCGCCTTCACCTTCGCCGCCTGCGGGCTCGCCCTCGCCCTCGCCCCCACCAGCCGGGCGGCAGGCGTCGACACCGGGCTTCTGGATCGTCACCTCGTCGATGCGCTCGGGGTCGTCGTTGCCGTTGCCGGCGACGGTGCCGTCGACGACGGCGTGCAGCGTGTTGCCGGTGATCGTCACGGCGACGAAGTGGTGCGAGCCGTCGTAGACGACGTTGGCAACCTTGTCGACGTCGAGGACGTCGCGCTCGCAGTTAAAGGCGATGCCGCTGCAAAAGGTGCAAGCGCTGTCGATGCAGCTGACATCGTCGAAGCCGGGGATGTCGGTGGTGCGCGCGCCGCCGCCGCCGGTGACGATGTACGTCGTGCCGGTGGCGCCGTCGGGCAGCGTCGCGAGCCCGGACACAGCCTCTTTGTCGCCGATGACCAGCTCGCGCCCCTGGCCGCCAAAGGACTGGTCGACGCCGCGCGAGGGCACGTAGCGCTCGTAGTCGTGGGAGTGGCCGTTGAAGACGACGTCGACGTGGTGGCGATCGAAGATCGGGATCAGCGTGCTGTTGAGGATGCCGCCGTCTTCTTCGCCGGTGGAGTGGTTGCCGCGCGTGTAGATGGCCTTGTGGAAGAACACGATCTTCCACGGCTGGCGGGTCGCCGCGAGGTCGTCGTCGACCCAGGCGGCCATCTCGGCCAGCTCGGTCGACGACGTGTGCTGTGAGTTGAGCGACACGAAGTGCACCGTGCCGGCGTCGATTGAATAGTAGTCCTCGCTCGCCGTGCGCGGGTTGGTCGGCAACGTGAACAGGCGGTTGTAGAGCGCGCCGTCGCCGTCGGGGTCGCCGGTGTCGTGGTTGCCGACTGTGGTGATCGACGGGAGCTTCGACCACACCGGCTCGCTGAGGTGCAGCAGGTTGTTCCACTCGGCGGCGACGTCGCCGTTCTTGACCATGTCGCCGGTGTTCACGAGCAGGTGCGGCTCGGTGGCGACGGCCTCACCGAGGATCTCGGGCCACAGGTCAGAGGTGCCCGGCGAACCGCTGTTGGTGTCGGCGCGGTTGTCGCCGGCGACGACGAAGCGCAGCTCGGCGCAGGGATCGTCGTCGAGGGTGAGGAAGCTGAACGGCGCCTCGCTCTCGGCGGGGTGCAGGCGGCCGGCGCGGCCGACGCGGTAGTGGTAGCGGGTGGCCGGCGTCAGGTCGCGCAGCACGATCGAGAAGCCAGTGCCGAGCTCGTCGGGCAGGGCGACGACGTCAGCGGTGGCCGTTTCGGTGAGCGCCGCGGGCGCTGTGCCAAAGATGACCTCGGCGTCGCCGGCGTCGTCGGAGTTCCAGCCGATGCCCATCGTCGTCGACGGATCGGCCGCACCCGAGAGGCGCACGCCAAACGGATCGGCGGCCGCGGGACCGGCCAACCCGCCCGCGGTGAGAGCGACGATTGCGGCAAGAACGACGGGAGACGAGACCTGCTGACGAAGACGAAGCATCAACCCTCCAGGCTGTCGAGCAGGCTCTGCATCTCACCGAGGGCGTGGCCGTCGCCGACGTCGCGGGCCACCTGCATGCCGCGCGTGACCTCGACGCGGGCTTCGGCGCTGCGCCCCTGCTCAGCGAGCATCTGCGCGCACATGAAGTACGCGGGCACGTAGCGGGCGTCGATCTCGTGGCAGCGCGCAAAGGTCACGAGCGCGTTGTCGACGTCGCCACCGGAGCGGAATTCCATCGCCAGCCCGTACCAGGCCAGCGGCTTCTTTGACTTCGCGGCGATCGCTTTCAGGTCATCGAGGCGGGGCATCGGTCACTCCGTTGGCAGCTCGAGGCAGGTCAGGACGTCGTCCTGGCAGGCCGCGGCATCGCCGGTGATGGTGAGGCTGTCGACGCAGGCGGCGTGCTCGACGGTGACGACGGGGCTCTCTTTGCAGCCAAGCGCGCAGCTCTCGGCGTCGGTGCGCTCACCGGCCACGATCTTCAGGCCGTCGGGGTCGTCGGCGGGGGCGAAGGTCACTTCGCAAGCCAGCGTGCGCGCGCACAGCGCCGAGCAATCGACGGTCAGCGTGGAGCAGCCGGCCACCGCGATGCTTGCTGCGGCGCCGAATCCGGCGGCGAATCCGACGACGACAAAGGGCGAGGCGAGCCGGCGCAACATGCGACGGAAACTACCCCGCTCCCAACCGGCCGCCTACGATGGACGGAGGATGTTCATCGCGGCACTTCTTCTGTTCAGCGCGGTCAGCGTCGCCGACGAGCCCGGGTTCGGCGGCGCCGACGATCCCGATCCCGCACCAGGCGAGGCGCCGACAACGGCCACCGAAGACGCCGACGACCTGCCGATGCCCACCGAATTCTCCGGCGGCGCGGCCCCGACGACGACGACGACGACGACGACG
>JBKJNL010000514.1:0-3196 GCA_046593615.1 Myxococcota bacterium
CGTCACCGAGCCCGTCCCCGGCCGCGGCGTCGTCGAAGGCACGCTCAATCTCATCGAAGAATTCGGCGCGGTCCCCGACACCATTTTTGTTGCAGCCGTGCGCTACGGCGGCGGTGACAACGGCGCGCTCGTGGCCCAGGCCCCGGCCGGCAACGGCGACGACAACGTCGACGCCAGCGAATTCCTCGCCTTTGATTTGACCACCGAGGTCGACCCCGTGGTCGCCGAGGGCGAAGGCGAAGGGGGACCGGCCGAAGGAGAAGGCGAGGGCGAGCCGCCCGTCGTCAGCCAGCCCGGCGACGTCGACGGCGACGGCACCGAGAACCTCGTCGACAACTGTCCCGAGCTGCACAACCCGTCGCAGGCCGACGCCGACCGCGACGGCTTCGGCGACGGCTGCGATCGCTGCCCGCTGACCGCCCCCGGCGTCACCGTCGACGACGACGGCTGCGGCGCCCGCGACCCCGGCCAGCCGTCGGACCTCGACCGCCCGACCCCGCGCGTCGTCGACGCCGACGTCGACCCGCCCCTGCAAAAGGAGCTCGGCGATTGCTCCAGCGTGCCGACCCCGCCGTTGTGCTTCGCCCTGTTGGGCCTGGCACTGGTGCGCAAACGGCGGCGCTCGTGAGACGCGTTCTTCTGGTCACCGGGCTCTTCAGCGGGTGCGCGCTCGCGGCTGGCTGTCCCGGCGTCGAGGGCGGCGCCGGCGCGCGCCCCGAAGGGTTCCGGCTCGTCGAGGGGCGGCTGCAGCTCCCCGACGAAGACCTGCTCGGGCGCCAGGTCACCGGCCTGCAGATGGCGGCCTTGCACGTCGACGCCGACGGCAACGTCAGGCCCTTCGGGTCCGACGTCTTTGACCCCGCCGCGCAGCGCGGTGAGGCGGCCTTTGTCATGCCGGTGCCGGGCGACGTCGACGTCGTCTTTGTGTTGCAGGTGCCGTCGTCGTCGGCGCGCGGCGTCGGCGACTTCGTCGGCCAGCTGCGCTTCGAGGGTCAGACGCTCGTGCCCAGGGGCGACGACGACATCGACCTCGGCGTGCTGGTGGTCGAGCCCGGCGCGCGCCAGCCCGCCGACACCGTGCTGACCGGCGGCGCCGGCAGCTCGCCGCTGTCGCAGGTCGACAGCGACGGCGATGGCCTGACCAACAGCGTCGACGAAGACGACGACGACGACGGCTCCCCCGACGACAGCGACGCCGACGTGGCCGGCGACGGCGTCGACGACGCGCTGCAGGTGCTCGAAGCCTTGCCAGACGACGACGCCGACGGCGTCGCCGACGCGCTGCAGCGGTAGCGCTCAGCCCGGGGGTGCGACGCCGGGATGGGCGTCTTGCCAGGCCATTTCGCAGCGGCGCCACGCCGAGAACTGCAGGGGATCGCGGCGGCCGAACGGATCGCGCCGCTCCCAGATGCGCACCTCGCGGGTCTGGATGCGATAGCGAGCGACGCTGCCGCCGTGGGGATCGGGGCAGTCGACGACGACGTCGACGCCGCCGGGGGCGGCGCTGGCTTCGACCAGAACGCCGTGCTTCCAACGCCAACGAACCTCGGCCGGCGTGAGATCACCCGGACCTTCGCAGGCCACCGTGCCGAGCGCGATCGCCGCGAGCAGGATGGCCAACAGCCTCGGCGTCTTTGCGGGCGTCATCAGCCGGCGGGCGGCACCGTGACGGGCGGGGCCACCACCGGCGGCGTCGAGCTCGTCGGCGTCATCGTCGTTGGCGTCACGGTCTCGCTCGGCGCGGCCTTCATGCCGGGGAACAGGCCACGGCCCACGCCGTCGCCGCGGAACGGCCAGGGAATCGTCACCAAGATGATCAAGAGGGCGATGCCAAAGAAGACCGCGGCCGCTTTGTTCCTGGCCGGGTCGGTGGTCGCGCGGCGCGCCCGAGCGCTGCCGATGGTGGCGAGGACTGCCGCCACCAGCATGCCGAGCAGGTGCTCGACGCCGTAGAAGCGCAGCATCGCGACCTTCATGCCCGCGCCGGGATCGGCACGAAAGGCGGCCGTGAGACCCGAGACTCCAAAGTACAAAATGAGGCCGAGCAAGACCTCGACATGGAGCGAAGCCATGAAGACCGTGCCAGGCACTCTGTTGTAGGGCTTTCCGTTGGCCATGAGCGCGCGGACGACAGCGATGACGCCGGCGATGAGCACAACCCAGCGCAGCACATTGTGGAGGTGGATCAATCCAGCAGACATCGAAGCCTCACGTCATGCACAAGAATCAGGGTCAGTGTATCGGCGAAAACAGGCGGGCCGCGGAGCCCCCACCCGGCTGAGGCGGGGGACCCCTCCGACGAAGCCGGAGGGGGCCAAGACGGGTCAGGCCGCGGTGGCGCCCGGCAGATTCATCTGGTGCTTCTGGGCTTCGGCGAGGCGGGCGGCGATGTCGTCCCAGTTCCACACGTTCCACAGAGCGTCGAAGAATTCGGCCTTGCGGTTCTGGTACTGGAGGTACCAGGCGTGCTCCCAGGCATCGACCACCATCACGGGAGTGCCGCCGACGGTGAAGTTCGACTGGTGATCATAGATCTGCGTGGTGATGAGCCGACCGAGAACGGGCTCCCACACCAGCGCGCCCCAACCGGAGCCGAAGACCGTCGAAGAAGCCGCGTTCAACTGCTTCTTGAAGTTGTCAAAGGAGCCGAAATCCTTGGTGATCTGATCGGCCAGCGCACCGGTCGGCGTGCCGCCACCGTTGGGCTTCATGTTCTTCCAGAAGATCGAGTGCAGCACGTGGCCGGCGACGTTGAAGGCCAGGGCGCGCTCCATCGCGGGGATGGCGGCGAAGTCACCCTTGGTGCGGGCCTCGTCGAGCTTGTCGAGGGTGGCGTTGGCGTTGGTCACGTAGGCAGCGTGGTGCTTGCCGTGGTGAAGCTCGAGGATCTCCTTTTTGACGTGGGGCTCAAGAGCGTTGTGGGCATAGGGCAACTCGGGCAGTGCGTACTTGGGCATCGGGGCCTCCTGGTTGGTCCTCGTCAGATGAGCGACCGGCCCGGACGTAGCATGCAGGCCCCCGACGCACAGCCTTCGAGGGGCACATCGCTGATCCGCGGGCCCGCCCGCAAACGAAGCAGCGACGCACAGAACAGCTCGACGACGACGAAGCGACCTGATGCTTGCTGCTGCGTCGTCGCTCGCGGCGAACGTGGGCCGACCCGGCGACGGAAAAACGCGGCGTTGACCGTCGTCGG
>JBKJNL010000516.1:0-8865 GCA_046593615.1 Myxococcota bacterium
CGGGCCCGCGACGACGACGGCGCGCGCGCGACGACATCGGCAACGAGCTGGAGCGCGCGAGCGGGATCGCTCGGAAACACCAGCAGGGCGACGTCGACGTCGGCGTCGTCGCCGCGGGGGGCCGGTGGGGCTCCGCCGTCGAGGCGGGCCCGCAACGCGGCGGCGGCGGGGCTCTTCACGCGGGCCAGCAACGAGCGCAGACGTCGGCCCGCTGTGGCGCTGTGCGCAAGCTCGACGCGCGCGAGGTGCAAGCGCAGGTCATCGTCGTCGAAGCGCTGCGCGCCCCAGCGCAACAGCGCGTGGCCGCGGCGAAAGGCGCCGGTGGCTTGCAGCAGCTCGGCGCAGAAAACGACGTCGTCGGCGTCTCTGGGCACGAGCTCGTCGACGAGCTCGCGGGCGGCGCGCGATTGGCCAGCCGCCGCGGCGCCGCGGGCGGCCGCAAAAGCGTCGTCGATCGGTGAAACCGGCGGATCGCCCTCGGTCGTCACCGACCCACCTCGGCGATGCGCGCCGCGAGGCCGTGGCCGGTCAACATGCCGGTGGTGGCGCCGAGCGAGGTCACGACGGCGGCACCGCAGAGGCCGGCTTCGAAGCCGAGGCGTCCGAGGTCGGCGGCGACGAGGGCGTCGAGGCTCTTGCGGTCGACGCCCGGTCCGCCGAAGCCGCGGCGAAACAACCAGGACAAGGCGCCGCCGACAAAGGCGTCGCCGGCGCCGGTGACGTCGACGGCGCGCTCGCGGCGCAGGGGCAGCAGGCGCACCGCGGCCTGGCGGTTGGCGATGAGCGCGCCCTCTTCGCCAAAGGTGAGCATCACCAGGCGCGGACCGCGCGACAGCAGATCGACGACGAGCGCCTCGTCGCTGGCTTTCTTGCCCAACAGCGCGACGGCCTCTTCGCGCGTGGCTTTGACGACGTCGGCGCGGGCGACGGCGGCGCTGGCCAGCTTCAAGAGCAGGGGCAGCGATGGGAACATGCCGGGTCGCAGGTTGACGTCGAGGCTCACGAGCGTGCCGCGGGCGCGGGCGGCGGTTTGCAAGGCACGCGTGGCCCGCCGCGACGACGGGCTGCGCAGGCTGACCGTGCCGGTGTGGACGATGCGCGCGGCGCGCAGCAGCCGCCGGGCCGCGGGGCGCTCGAGGTCGGCGTCGTCGAGGCTCAAGTCGGCGCTGTTCTCCCGGAAGCCAAAGAAGCGGCGCTCGCCGTCGTGGTCGACCTCGACGAGGGTGACGCCGGTGCGGCGGTCGTTGCGGATGGCGACGGCGCTGACGTCGACGCCTTCGTGGGCGAGCCCGAGCCGCAGCCGGGCGCCGAACGGATCGTGGCCGGTGGCGGTGATGATGCTGGTCGGCACGCCGAGGCGGGCCAGCTGCACGGCGACGTTGGCGGGGGCGCCGCCGAGGCGCGGGATGAGGTGCGGCGTCTCGGCGAGCGGCAGGCCGGGCTCGGGTGCGAACAGGTCGCACAGCACCTCGCCAAAGATGACGACGCGGTCGGAGGGCTTCGGCGCGGCGGGGGAGGGCTTGCGGGTCATGCGTTCTGGTACCGTCCCTCTCCTTACCGCACCCACGAACGCGCAGCTCGATGGCCGCGCATTCCACCCGACTCACCCCGACGCGCGGCCCGCGGCCCCGCGTCCAGCAGCAACGAGACGACGATGGCCGATGCGCAGGCGCGAGACGGTGACAAGGCCAAGAAGAGCGACGACGCCCGCGAAGCCCAGGCCAAAGACGCGTCGGCGGCTTTCGACAAGCTGCGCCGCTCGCTGAAGCAGATCGCGCTCTACCGGCACAACACCGACCGCTACGGCGAGTACCTCGAGCCCTTCACCCAGGCGATGCGCGAGCTGCTCGACAAGCACCCGATGATCTCGCTGAAGCTCGACGCCATGGCCTACAAGCTCGGGCCCCACGTCGTCTTTGAAGACGAGTCCCGCGAAAACAACATCGTCTACCCGCTCTGGCAGAACGGCATCCGACTGCTGATGTTCAAGCAGGGCTGCTCGAGCGACGAGCTGCAGAAATTCTTTCTCATCTGCATGGCCGCCACCGACGCCGAAAAGAAGGGCCGCGACGACCTCATGACGGCTTTGTGGAAGGCCGAGCTCGAGCACATCGAATACGTCGTCGTCGAAGGCTTCAAGGCGCTGCCCGACGAAGAATCCGAAGACGTCGAGGTCGAGGTCGAAAAGGTCGTCGCCTACCTGTACCGCCAGCTGCAATCGAACTCCGAGGACTACCTCCGCTTCGCCCGCATCTCGTCGGAAGACCTCGACCTGCAGCTCGACGCCGTCGACTCCATGCGCGGCGCGGTCATCCAGGGCGTGACGACGACGGCGTCGGATCGGGCGAGGGTGCAGGCAGGCCTTGTGCGTGAAGAGTCCCGCCAGCTCGGCAAGCTCGTGACCGTGCTCTTCCAGGTGCTCGAGCTCGACACCACCGAAGACAACTTCGAAGACGTCGCCGAAGCCTTCGTGCAGCTGCTCGACGCCCTCATCCTGCAAGAGAACTACACGGCCATCGACCAGATCCGCGCCCGCTTCCTGGTGTCGGCAAAGAAGCCGCAGCTGAACGGCCAGGCGCGCGACATCGTCGAGCGCTGCGCCGATCGCTTCCGGTCACGCATGGGCGAGAGCCAACGCGTGCAGGCCATCGGCCAGACCTTCAACACCGGCCTCGTCAAAGACGCCGATGGCGTGCGCCGCTACCTGCAGAGCCTCGGCCCCGAAGCCATCATCCCGCTGCTCGAGATGCTCGAGAGCGTGCAGCTGCTGCCCAACCGGCGCCTCGTCTGCGACATCCTGGCCGAGCTTGGTAAGGGTTACACTGATACATTTGCCTCGCGCCTGAACCACACATCATCGAACTTCGTCAAAGATATTATCTATGTGATTGATAAGATCAATCCGCCAAACAAGTTCGAGCTGTTCGCGTCCATCCTCGAGCACCCCAACGCCATCTTGCGTCTCGAGACCCTCGCCGTGATCGGCCGCAACGGTACCGACGACTGTTTCCAGTACATCGCCAGAACATTGAAGTCGCACGCCGACCCGCAGATGCGCGCCCAGGCCGCCCGCATGTTGCCTAATTTCGCCCCTGACCGCGGCGCTGCCATGTTGCTTGAAGTCATCCAGAATGAGAACTTCGAAAAGATTATCGATGCCGAGCGAAAGGCGGTCTTTGCCGCCCTCATGCAGCTGCGCACGCCCACCGTCGAGAGCTTCGTCAACGGCGTCTTCGAGGCCAAGTCGGGCATGTTCGCCAAAAAGCGCGTCGACGACCTGAAGCTGCTGGCCATCGCCGGCATCGAGACCGCGCCGTCGGTGCCGGGGCTGCAGCAGCTCGCCGCCGTCGCGGAAGATGCCCAGAAGCGCCACTCCAAAGACGTGCGTGAGACCGCGCGCGCCGCCATCGTCAACGTCAAGGCTCGATTGGCAGGTACCTGAGATGTCGACCGCACCTCCGCCTCGTCCGGCTGCTTCGGCGCCCCCGCCCTCGTCAGGCGCCGACGGCAAGGCCCTCGGCCAGATCGATCTCAAAAAGGCGCCGCCCGCCGCGCAGCGCGGTCGCGACACCAAGCTGCAGCAGCTGGGCCGTCAGACCATCTCGACGCTCTACATGCTCGTGCGCAACGTGAAGATGTACGACCCCGACAACGACATCTTCATCCAGCCGTTCGAGAACCTGCGCAACGCGGTGAACACCATCGTCGCCGTCGACGGCACCTACCAGCTGCAGGCCGTGGCGACGACGGTCTACATCAACGGCAAGCAGATCCAGCTCGACTTCGCGTCGCTCGACAACGTCCGTTTCCTCACCGAAGAGTTCAAGACGCGCGACGTCGGCGGCTTCAACGTCACGCGCCCGGTGCAGGTCCAGGAGCTGAAGGACTTCATCTGGATCTTCAGCCCGCAGAACGACAAAGAGTCCGACGAAGACGGCGCCGCCGGCCGCAAGCTGCTGAACATCAAGGTCGGCAAGTTCGCGCGCATCCAGGAGCAGCTCGACAAACAAGAAGACGCGGCCATCGAAGCCGAGCGCAAGGTTGATCGCAAGAAGTATGCGATGACCGTCTACGCGCGCGCCGTTTATTATATGAAGCGCTTCATCGAGCGCCTGCAGGCCGGCGGTCAGCTGCCATCGATGCAGCCCGCGCTCCGCCTCGTGCAAGACTTCGTCGACATCTGCGTCGAGCAGCGCAGCCACTTCCTCGGCATGACCACGACGCGCTCCATCGAAGACTATTTGATGTATCATTCGGTGAATACCTGCCTCATCGCAATTGTGTTTGGCCACGAGCTGGGCCTGAACCGCGCGCAGATGCACGAGCTGGGCATGGCGTCGCTGTTCCACGACATCGGCATGGCCGAGATCGATCAAGACATCGTCAACAAGCGGCGCACCCTGACCAAGGACGAGCGCAAGAAGATCGATCTGTTCCCGCTGCACACCGTGAAGACCCTCTTGAAGGGCCGCAGCCTTGACTCGCAGATGACCAAACGCATCATCGCCGCCTACGAGTCGAAGGTCGATTATTCGATGCCGATGAAGGATGCCCAGGGCAACATCAAGCTCGTGATGCCCAAGGTCGAATTGGGCGTCTACGGCAGCATCATCAACGTCGCCGCCTGCTACGACGCGCTGACGTCGGCGCGGCCCTTCCGCGAGGCCTATGGGCCCGAGGTCGCGCTCACGCTGATGATGAGCGATATGATGTACAAGTTTGATCCGTTCATGCTCAAGGTCTTCATGAAAGTGATGGCCATCCAGCCGGTGCGCGTGTTGGAGCCCGGCCAGCAGACCATCTCCTTTGGCTGAGCCGCCGCGTTGTTGAAGCCAGTGCGATGACCCGCCGCGTTCCCCACCTGCCGTTGCCCGCCACGACCTTTGTGCAGGGTCGCAGCCAGCGTCCGCCCGAGGGGTGGGCCGACGACGTGCTCGACGACGACGCCTTTGTCTTCGGCTGCGACTGCTTCGACGCCGGCTGCTACTTCGAGGCCCACGAGCTGTGGGAGCGCTTGTGGCTTCTGGCAAAGGCCCGCGGCGACGACGACGACACCGCGGCCTTGCAGGGGCTGATCAAGCTGGCTGCTGCGGGCGTCAAAGCCCTGGCCGGACAACCCAGCGGCGTGCGCGCCCACCTCGACGGCGCCGAGGCCTGCTTCGCCCGCGTCGTGCATTGGCCCCGCGGCCTCTCGCCCGCCGCCGTTGCACGGCTGCGCCTCGGCCTGCCCTGAGTGCCCGCCCGGTCGAAGCTGCTCACCACGCTGGTCGTCGTCGTCTACGCCGCGTTCGCCGCCGTCGTCGCCACCGTGTGGCCGTTGTTGGTCTATTCGACGTCGCTGGCGCTGTTCGGCCTCGTCCACGTGCTCTCTGAGCTGCGCTACGTCGACGCCCGCTTCGGCGCCCGCCTGCCGCGGCGCTTCTGGTTGCGCTGTGCCGTGCCCCTCGCCCTCATCGTGTCGCTGCGCGCGCTGCGGCTGTTCGACGTCATCGACAGCGACGTCGCGGTCGGCGGCGAGATGGCGCTCGTCACGCTGCTGCTCGGCCTCGCGCTGCCCATCGCTTTTGCCGAGGCCCGCGTGGTCGGCGTCGTCGGCGTCGTCGTCGTCGCCGTGCTGGGCGTGCTGTCGTTGGTCGCGCCGCTGCAGGTGCTGCTGGTGCTCGCCGTCTTGCACAACGCCACGCCGCTCGGCTTCGTCGTCGAGCGCGCCCCCGTCGGACGCCGTGGCTTGACGCTTTTTCTCGGCGCGCTCTTGTTCTTTGGCGTGCCGCTGCTCGTGGCCTCGGGGCTGCCGACGTTGCTGCTCGCCGACGTCGTCGACCTCGACCGCACGCTGCTGGGCACCGGTCCGCTCGTCGACCACTACGTCGTCTATCTGCTGCCCACCCTGCGCGACGACGTGATCGCGGCCCAGCTCTTCTCGGCGGCGGTGTGCGCCCAGCTGCTGCACTACGCGGCGGTGATCGTCTGGTTGCCGCGCACCTTGCGCAACGACGAACAGCCGACGTTGCCGTGGCCGCGGCGCCAGCTGTTCGTCGTCGTCGTCGTCGCCGTCTCCGCCGGCCTGCTCGTGCACTTCTCCATCGACTTCAAGGGCGCGCGCGCGCTGTATGGCCTGGCCGCCGCGGTGCATGCCTGGATCGAGCTGCCGGTCTTGTTGGCCGGCTTCGCGCTCATGAGCCGCCGCCCGGCGTGACCGGCGTGATCGCGCGTGTCGGGCCTATCGACGCGAGGGCGCCACCTCGTCGTCGACAAAGATCGGGTCGATGCCTTTTTCGTGCAGCCAATAGGCGACGTGGGCGCCGAGCTCGTGCCGCGGAAACTCGATGCTGCGGTTGACGGGCAGGGGCGCGCCCTTGCCGAGCTTGAGCACCACCCGACGTCGGGCCACGCGCAGGCCCTCGCGCAAGAGGCGGGGCGAGGCCCGGTCCATCTTGGCGAACTCGCGCAGCAGGTCGAACGCCGGCGCGCTCTTGCGCACCCGCGACATCATCGGGTCGACGACGACGACGTCGACGCTGTCGGAGTCCATGCCGGCGAGCACGTCGGCGCTGTCGCCGTGCACCGCGGTGATGCGTCCGGCGGCGGCGGCCCACGGCGCGCGCGATCGCGCGATGCGCGGCAGCCCCTCTTCGAGCAGCGCCGCCAGCCAGGGGCTGGCTTCGACGCCGACGACGGCGGCGCCGGTGACGGCGGCGAGGTGGACGGCGTCGTTGGCCAGGCCGAGGGTGCCGTCGAACAGGGTGGCGACATCGCGCTCGCCCTCGATGCTGTTGGTGCCGAGCACGGCGCGCAGGAAGGGGTGGGTGCGGCCCTGCTGCAGCTTGGTGGGCATCATGCCGGGCTGCACATGGGCCGAGCGCCCATCCTTGTGGCGCAGCTCTTCGCAGGCCCGGCGCACGACGTAGAAGCAATCGAAGCCCCGCTTTTTTTCGTCGGCTTCGTCGGCTTCGTCGTCGTCGTTGTTGGCGCCGCCGTTGTCGACGTCGTGCGCGCCGGCCGCCATCTTTTCCAGGTTGCCGCGCGGCAACAGCGGACAAGAAAAACGGGCGGCCAGAAGGGCCGCCCGTTCGAGGTGCTGGGGGTCGACGTCGCGACCCGTGGTGACCGCCATCTTCACCCGCGGTTTCCAGCCAACCCTGTCGTCAGATGCCGCCCCAGCACGAGCCGGCCTGCTGCGTGGTGTCGTTGAGCGTGACGACGGTGGTGACGCCGCTGACGATCTCGACGCGGGCCGGCAGCCAGTTGTCGCTGCGGCGCATCAGCTGGAAGCCCTCGAACTCGAGCTGGCCACCGACGAAGATCTTCACCGTCACGTTGGCGTCGGAGTCGTGCGTGTACATGCCGACCCCCACCGTGTAGCGGCCGTCGGCGGGGTCTTCGATGTTGATGTTCTCGGGGCCGAAGCCCTCGAGGTCGTCGATGTCGAGGACGGGGTTCTTGTCGCCGCCGCCCCAGTTGGGCTGGCCGCCAAAGGCGTTGGGGTTGCAGTTGCCGTAGTAGCAGTCTTCGGCGCCGCACCAGGTCGGGCCGTTTCTGGCGAGGTGGAGGTCGATGTCGTTGTCGGGACGGTCCCACGTGAGCTGCACGTGCAGGCCGGCGCGCGGCACCGAGTTGATGGTCACGCTGCACTGCGTGGACACGCCGCCGAGGTCGTCGGTGACGACGAGGCCGATGGTGAAGGTGCCGGCGACGTCGACGCCGTTCACGTTGCCGGCGGCGGAGCTGAAGCGCAGCCGCGTGGTCTCACCGCTGGCGTTGGCGAGGCTCGCCGACGACTCGGGCGGCGCGGCGATGATGGTCCAGGCCTGGTTGGCGATGGTGCCGCCGGCGCGGGCCGAGGTCGACTGGTCCGACGAGAACTCGACGTCGTCGAGGGGCTCGATGGCCGGCGAGGCATCGCCGGGCGCGATCACCACCTGGTTCACGCGGCTGACGCGGGCCACGCAGGTCGGCGCGTCGGCGCCCTGCACGCTGAGGGGGACTTCGACCTCGGGGTTGACGGGGTCGCCGCTCGACAAAATCAAGGTTCCGGTCGTCAACGTCGTGTCTTGCGGGCGGGCGTAGAGGCGCAGGCTGACGCCGGTGCCGCCGGGGACGCTGGTGGGGGCGATGAAGACGCCCTGGGGACCAAACACGGAGGGGGTGGGCGTGTCGGCGGAGAAGCCGATGTCGGTGACCAGCAGCTCGCACTCGCCGGTGTTGTTGATCGTCAGGTCGCAAAAGGCGGTGGCGCCGACGCCGACGTCGCCGAAGTCGCAGGCGGCGGGCACGACCGAGATGCTCGGCTTGCAGCGCGCGACGCCGTTGGCGGTGACGTTGATGACGACGTCTTCTTCGGCGTCGATCTTGTTGTTGCCGTTGTCGTCGAGGTTCTCGCCGTTGCTCTTGATGACGATGCGGCCGCTGACGACGCCTTCGACGGTGGGCTGGAACTTCACGCTGACGACGGTGCCGAGGCCGCCGGGGCCGCCGACGCCGGCGTCAACGTTCGTCGGCACCTCGCCGTCGATGCTAAAGGCGGGGTCGCTGTCGTCGGACGTGACGACGGAGAGCACCGCGAGGTCGACGGGCGACGGGTTTCTGATGGTGAAGGAAAAGACGCGGGCGCGGCCGATGTCGACGTCGCCGAAGTCAAAGGCGCACTCGCGGAACCTGTCGTTGGGCTTGGCCTTCAGGCCTTCGGTGCACACCGAGAACGCCGGGTCGAAGGGGTCACCGATGGCGATGATCGGCGCCAGGCGCTCGATGGTGTCGTCGCAGCCGCGGCACGACGACAGCGCGATGACGGACATGGACAGGGCGAGAGCGGCGCGACCGAGCTTCATGTGGGGGGCCCTTCGGAAAGGTGGGCGAGTATCGGCT
>JBKJNL010000424.1:0-11997 GCA_046593615.1 Myxococcota bacterium
CGTCGTTGTTGGGCGGAGCGCCGGCCGACTTCGGCACGCCGCCGTTGTTCAAGGCCCACAGCGCGACAAAGGCCGCGATGATCAGAGCGACGGCCACGGGCAGGTTCACGATCCAGAAGAGCCAGCTCTTGCCGAGGACGACGCCGACCAGCAGGGCCGCGGCGACGAGCGAGCCGATGCCGATCAGGGCCTGCGTGATGCGCGCGGGCATCGTGAAGACGGCGAGACCGACGAGCATGCCGGCGGTGGCGAGGCCGAAGCCGTAGTGCCAGCCGTACTTCTCGCCGATGTAACCGCACAGCAGGGGCGCCATCGCCGCGCCCAGGTTGATGCCCATGTAGAAGATGGTGAAACCGGCATCTTTGCGGGCTTCATCAGGATAGATGTTCCCCACCATCGTCGAGATGTTGGGCTTGAACAGGCCGTTGCCGCAGATGAGCAGCGCCAGGGCGATGAAGAACGGGGTCTCGGCCTCGATGGTCATCAACAAGTGGCCGGCGGCCATCAGCAATCCGCCGATGATGACGGCGAGCCGGGGCCCCAGCACGCGGTCGGCGACGATGCCGCCGATGAAGGGGGTCATGTAGACGAGGCCGGTGTAGGCGCCGTAGGTGGCGTAGGCCTCGCTGTCGCCGTAGCCGAGGAACCCCTTCGTCATGTAGAAGACGAGAAGAGCGCGCATTCCGTAGTACGAGAAACGCTCCCACATCTCGGCGAAGAACAAGACGAAGAGGGCGGGCGGATGCCCGACCCTGGCTTCAAACGGCGTGATGGAGGCGTCGGCGTCGGTGCGGCTCATGGCGGGCATGACGCCACCGAAGGGTCCCCGTCACAAGGGGGCCCCTCCGCTTTCCCGCCGGATGGCGCCGCTACTTGCCGACAAAGGCCTTGAGCTTCGCTTCGTCGACGGTGGCCGCGCCGCTGTCGTCGACGACCAGGGTCTTGCCGGCGGCGACGCTGACCTTGACGCGCTCGCCGAGCGAGAGCGCCTCTTTCAGGTCGGGACGCAGGCGGACGACGGCGAACCAGGCGTCGGAGTAGGGCTTGATGGTGATCGCGCTGTCTTTGGCGCCGGCTTTCTCGTCGACAAAGAAGCCGTCGACGAAGCGGAACGTGCGGCCGAGGGCCCGAGCCACCGTGGTGATCGCCTTTGACCCCGACGTCGACGACGACTTGAGCGAGCCGATCTCGCGGGCGGCGGCCACGCCCGAGGCGCCGCCATCGGATTTGAGCGAGTCGCGGGCCCGCTTCGATTTCTCGGCGACCTCTTTCTTCCGATCCGCAGGCTTCGCCGGTGACGACGTCGACGACGGCGCTTCAGCCGCGGGCGGGCTGAAGCCCCAGCCTTCGTCGGAGGCTTTGTCGTCGGCTTTGCCACCGGGGCTTTCGCGGCGCTCGATGCCGCCGCGGGTGATGGGCAGCGGCGGCGGAAGCGGGCGATCATCGCGGTCGGGCGACGGCTGCAACGCCGCCTGCTCGACGACGAGGTAGCTCGTGTAGGGCGTGACGATGCCGAAGCGCGTCGCGAGCTGCGTGACCTCGGCAACGAGCCCGGGCGACTCGCCCTTCAAGCGAATCTCGTCGAGCAGCATGCCGACCTGGCGCTGGGCCCAGAGCCGCGGGATGAAGCCGTGCTCCGTCGTCGACGACGCGAGCTCGACATCGGCGGTGAACGTGCGCTGGCCCTTGGGGGTGGTGCCGGTCAGCGTGACCTTGCCTTTGCCCGCCTTGCCGTCGGCGGGTGCGCGATAGCGGCCGAGCACGACCAGCTGCTGGCCCTTGAACAAATCGCCGAGCGCCCGCGGGTGCGTGCCAAAGGTGGTGACGCCGTCGACGTCGAGCTTGAGGTCGGCCAGCACCGGGTGGCTGATCTTTTCGTAGAACGCGGCGACCTCGTCGGCCAGGCCGGCGTTGCCCTTCACGTACAGCGCGCTGCCGCCGTTCTGCGCCGACATCTTGTCGAGCAGGATCGTGTTCAGGTCTTCGCCGACGCCGAGCACAAAGAGGCGGGCCGCCTTTTGCTGCCGCGACGTCTCGGCCTTTTTCACCAGCACAGCGACGTCGGTGTCGCCGACCGTGGGCCGGCCGTCGGTCATGAACACCATCATCAGCGGCGCCTTTTCCGATCCGCTGGCCGTCGAAAAAGCGACGTCGAGCGCTTCGCCGATGTTGGTGCCGCCCAGCGGCTCGAGCTTCTTTACCCAGGCCCGGGCCTCGGCCACGTTCGACGACGACGCCGACACCATCTTTGGCTTCCAGCTCTCGGCGTAGCCGCCAAAGGACGTGATCGAAAACAGGTCGTCTTCGCCGAGCTTCTGCAGGCACAGGTCGAGGGCCTTGCGGGTGGCTTCGATCTTCTCGCCCTCCATCGAGCCCGAGGTGTCGACGACAAAGGCCACGCGCTTGCCGATGATCTCCTTGTCGCGCAGGTCGTCGCGCGGCGACGCCAGCAGCATGAAGTAGCCCGCCTCGTCGCCTTCACGATACGAAAGAACATTGATACCGACGTCGGCATCGTTGACGGTCCAATACAGCAGCAGGTCATCGGCGAGGGAGAAGCCGTTCTTCTCGATCGAGCCTGTCCCCGTCGTGCCGCGGACATTCACGGCCATCTTGTGGGTGGGGGAGTACAGGTTCTTGATCGGGGCCTTGCTCTTGATGTTCACCGTCAAGGTGAAGTCCTCCAACGTCGACGTCGCCTGCTGATCGGTCTTCATCGGGTAGCGGTAGCGGTAGAGGCCGCCTTCGTAGTCGATGAGCGTCGAGTACTTGAGCTCGATGCGCTGCGTTCCGTTGGGCGGGATCGGAAACACCTTGATCTCGACGAGCTCGCTGTCGACGTACTCGATGAGCCCGGGGTCGCGCGCGCGCCGCACGATGGACTCGTAGATTTGCCGGGCCTGCTGCCGCTCCATCACCTTGCCGACCTCGCGCTTGCCGTTCATCCACAAGGCGAGCTCGTCGACGGTGGCGCCCTTCGGCAGCGGGAACAGGAACGTGGCCTCGAGCTGCCGCCCGGTCGGGTTCTGGAAGGTCATGTCGACCTTCGTGGTCGCGCCGCGCTCAGCGACGTCGACCTGCACGCGGTGGTTCAGCAGCCGCAGCGGCGGCACCGACGGATCGGTCGGCACCAGCAGCCCGATGGCCGAGGCCTGGTTGGCAAAGAGGAGGGCGGCAAAGGCGAAGAGAGTTGCGCGCATGGGTCAGCCTCGGCGGAAAAGCCAAGGCTCTTAACGTTTCACCGGCCGCGTCGGTCTCACCAGGCTCACGGCTGCAAGAGGAACCCGGCCAGGTTGCGGCTGAACGAGCAGGACCGGGAGGTGGGCGCATCGCACGTGCCGCCGCAGTCGAAGAAGAGGGGGAGGCCCGCCGATACGCCGCACATCACAGAGCGGCATGACGCCGTGCCGTCTTCGTTGTCGTCGATGATGAGCTGGCTGTTGCAGTCGACTGGGGCCTGCACGAGGGCAAGCCGGGCGACGTCGAGCTTGGTCAGCGTGCCATCGAGGACGTCGCTGGCGGTGACGGCACCGACGGCAATCTTTGCGCTCGTGACTGCGTCGGTCCCGAGCTCGCTGTTGCCGACTGCGCCCGAGGCCAGGTCCAGGGACGTGAGGGTCTCGTTGACGACCTCGGCGCTGCCCACCGAGCTGTCCGCGAGGCGCGCCAGCGTCACTCCGTCATTGGCGATGGAGAACGCGCCGCTGACAACGCTCAAGCCGCCGCCAGCAGCGGCCGTTGCAATCGTGTCGTTGTCAACGCTGTCAGCGAAGCCGACTGGCACACCGGTCAGCTGCGAAAAGTCGACGACGCGGCCCGCGACCGCGGCGGCGACTTCGACGTCGGTGGCGACGTCGCTCGACGACAAGCCACCGAGCGACTCGGCCTCGCGGGCCTTGAGCGCATACGGCACGGCGCGGATGGCCACGCGCGGCTCGAGAGCGTCGCCGTTGATGGTGACCGCCAGGAACAGGTCGTCGCGCTCGATCACGCTGTCGTCGAGCGGCTCGACGCTGCCGAGGTCATGGACCAGGTCGCCGTCGACGACGACGATGGAGGCCACGGACTCGGTCCACAGCTCGCTGCCGGCTGTGGCCGCGTCGAAGAGCTGGAAGGCAATACTGGCCGTGCCGTTGAACGGGCCGGCGTCGTTTTCGACGCGCGCCGAATAGGTGACGACGTCGGGGAGGGCGGCAGCGGGAGCAGCGGCGAACATCAGGGCGAGGAGCATCTTTTTCATGGGTCTACTCATTCTTTTTGAAGTGTGTGGAATCAACGATTGGAGATGATGCGGAAGGTCGAACCAGTCATGGCAACGCCGGCGACGACCGCGACGCGGCCTTGGACCTGAAGGGTGTTTCCCTTCAGGCGCGGCGCACCCAGAATCACCTGTTGGCTGACGATTCGCAGCGGCCCGTCAACGCCTTCGCCTTCGCCCTCACCGCCTTCGCCCTCGCCTTCACCGACGACTGCTTCGCCCTCGCCTTCACCGACGACCGCTTCGCCCTCGCCTTCTTCGCCGAACGAGACGCACACGCCGGCGGTGCATTGCTGGCCGCCTTCACAATCGGCGGTGTCTGCGCATCCCCGGTTCGTCGGCTTGTCCGTCGAGCACGCCGTCGTGGCGACGATCGCGACGACGACCGTGACAATTCTCTTGAGCATGATGGCCCCCTTTCGCGGGCAACTTTATCAGGACGCGTGCCAGCGTCTGCACGGCGTTGTGCCGGCGCCGCTGCCGCCCGTGCCATTGCAAGGGCGTTCCAGGTGGAACGGCTGCCGTTTCAAAACTTGTGGGCGCCCGCCGCACGGAAGCGGGAGACCGGGGGCGGGCCTGGGCCTCGCTCAGCTGCAGACGCGGTTGCGGCCGCCCTGCTTGCCTTCGTAGAGCTTGTCGTCGGCGCGCTGGATGAAGCTGTCGACGGCGTCGCCCTTGGTCATCTCCGACACGCCCATCGAGATGGTCACGGGGATGACGTTGCTCTCGAACTCGAAGCGCGTGTCCTGCACCATCTGGCGAATTTTCTCCGCGAGGATGGCGCCGTTCTGCTTGGGCGTGTCGGGCAGCACGATGGCGAACTCCTCGCCGCCGTAGCGGGCGAAGCACTCTTCTTTGCGGATGTTCTTGGCCATGATGCTGTTGGCCAGCCGCTTCAGCACATAGTCGCCAGCCAAGTGGCCGAACTCGTCGTTGATCTTCTTGAAGTGATCGAGGTCGAACATCACGAGGGTCAACGGACGATTGTAACGCTGACAGCGCGCCAACTCACGATCGATGAACTCGACAAAGTAACGCTTGTTGTATATCTGGGTCAGGCCGTCAATGATGGCCATGCGGTAGATTTCTTCGTAGTACAATTGTTCGATGTTGTCGCCATCGATGTACTTGAAGATGACTCCGCCGACCTTGACGAAGTCGCCATTGATCAACTTGCGACGGGCGGCCAGCTCTTCGTCGTTGATGAACGTGCCGTTGGTGCTGCCCATGTCTTCAATGTAGGAGCCGCCAGCACCCGCGTAGATTTTGCAATGGGTGCGGGAGACGTTGTCCATGTCGCAGACGATGCCGTTGTCGGGCCCGCGGCCGATCGTCGTCTGCACCTTGTCGAGCGGGTACTTGCGGCCGATGTCCTTTCCATAGATCTGCACGAAGCAGGGGATGCCCCCGGCCAGCCGCTTGTCGGCGATCTTGGAAATCTGGCTGACACGGGTTTTTTCTTCGCGGGTCGACGTCATGACCCCCGCACCCTACCCCGGTTCGTCGGCGATCCGCCCGTCTGCCCCCGCGCGCTGAATGCCCTACACCGACGGCGATGTGGGAGCCGAGCGGCCGGTGGTCTCAGAGCTTCTGGACGAGGAAGACGTCGCGGTCGAGCCAGAAGGCGACGCCGAGGTTGACGACGGAGAACAGGGCCAGTCCCCAGGCCGCCAGCTCAAGGACGTTCTCGGGCACCAGGTTCGCCCAGGCGCAAACGCCGACGACGATCGCCGCGAGCATGGTGGGCAGCACGCTGCCGCGGGCCCAGCGCTTGCGCTCGGCGGTCACGAGGTTCTCGACGCCGCCGAGGGCCAGCTCGGCCGACAGCGAGATGATCACCGGCACGGCGAGACCGCGCAGCGGGTGCGCCGCGGAGAAGTGGTCGTCGAGCAGCGGGATGAGCGCCAGGCCGTGGGCGAAGGACCACAGCACGCGGACGACGTCGGGGAGCGTCACGCCGCCGGTGTTGCGGAACGCGCGGATGGAGCCCGTGAGGTAGTCGGCGCCCGAGACCCAGGTGAACGCCACCATCAGCACGAAGACGGTCAAGCCGGCTTCGCGGGCCGCCTGCTCGCCGCCGACGTCGCCGCGCCGAAACGCCGCCACCGCGTAGATGGTGAGCACCAGCAGCGGCGTCGCGATCAACCACAGGGGCACGCCGCGGGTGCGGATGAACCACACCAGCGCCATCAAGCCAAAGGCCGCGGAGATGGCCAGCAACGTCGTCGGCAGCGCGTCTTCGGGGACAAAAACCGTGATGAAGAACGCGGCGATGCCGCCCATCTGCACGACGGTCTTCAGCTTGCCGAGCTGCGAGGTCTTCAAGCTCATCTCGCGCCGGGCCATCGAGCTGCGCAGCGACGTGATCAACAGCTCGCGCACGAACAGCGACGCCGCCAACCATCCCGGGCACTCGCCATGGGCCACCAGCGGCAGCAGCAACATCACGATGAACAACTTGTCGGCGACCGGGTCGAGCAGCGCGCCCAGCGTCGTCGGACCGTCGCGCCGGGCCATCCAGCCGTCGACGAAGTCGGTGCAGCCGACGATGGCGCCAAAGGCAAAGGCGACCCACATGACCGCCAGCGGCGGCCGCGCCAGCAACGCCCAACACGGAAACGGCAACGCAAGAATGCGCAGCACCGTCACCTGGTTGGCGGTGATGGGCAGCGGCTTGCGCTTCGCGGGCGGCGCCGGTGCCGCAGCGGGAGCCGGAGGGGGTGACGTCGTCACGGCGTGCCTCCGCCGAAGCCAGGGGTGCCGTCTGCGGGGGCGCCGGCATCGGCAACGTCGGGGGTCGGGGCGCCGCCGGAGCCGACGCTGACCGGCGCGGGGGGCAGCAGCAGGGCCTCGATGGCGGCGTGGCGCGCGGGCTGGCTCACGCGCAGGCGCTCGAGCCAGCGGGCCGCGATCTGGCCCACCGGCGTCTCGGGACCGAAGTCGCGGGTGGCGGTGACGAAGACGGCGTCGTCGACGTCGGCGAGGCCGACGCGCTCGCGCTGCCGGGCCCGGGCCTGGATGAGCACGTCGTCGAGGGACTTCTGCGGCATGTCTTTCACCAACGGCTCGCGCTCGCAGTCCCACGGCGCCGCTGAGAGGCGCGGGTCGCGATCGAGGGCCTCCATCGCCTGGAAGAACGGCGCGGCCACCGCAGCCCGCAGGCTCGGCGTGCCTTCGGCCAACGTGCCGGCCGCGTTGACGGCGTCGACGAGGCGCTCGTCGGCGACGAGGGCCCGCACGCGCTGCAGGCACAGCTGGCTGACGAGCGGCCCGGGCCGGTCGGCGAGCACGCGGGCGCAGGCCCGCGACGCGCTCGCTTTGTCGCCGGCGCCGTCGAGGGCGGTGATGAAGTCGACCACGGCGTCGTCACCCTCGGGGCGCGTCGCCAGCTGCAACACATCGAGCTTCACGAGACCGCGCGACGTCGACGACGCCGATGACGTCGACGACATCGGGTTCACGGTCGGTGCCGCCCGGACCGTGCCCCAGGCCTCGGCGCGCGTCTCGAGGGAGCAGAGGTTCTGGCCAGACGTGCGCAGCTCGAGGCGGGCGATGGCCACCTCGCGGTCGTCGTCGGCGTCGGCTTCGACGACGCTGGCTTCGCCGCGCAGGATCACGCCGGCCGACGCCGCCGCCAGCAACACCGCGCCCTTGCGGCGCAGCGTTCCGCCTTCGTCGACGACGACGGCGAGGAAGCGGGTGCCGTCGCCGGTCTCTTCTTCGACGAGCAGCTCGTCACCGGCGTTCGGCAGCAGGTCGCCGGCGGCGACGACGCGACGAGCGACGATCGGGCTCTTCTGCTCGGCGACCGCGCACGACGCGCAGCCCGGCGGCGGCGCGGGATCGAGCGGCAACAGGCGGCCGGCGCTGTCGACGACGACGACGCGGCCGGCGCTCTGGGGGGCCGGACCGGTGCCGGCGATGAGCGGGTGGTCAAACGAGCCGGCAAAGACGACGGGGCCGACAAGGCTGCGCTGCAGGAGCGCGCGGGCCTGCTCGATCGTCGGCGTGCGGGTGTCTTTGCGGGCTTTCTCGAGCACAAAGAAGCGCGGCTCGTTGCTGCCGCCGTGGCCCTGCGCCGGTGGATCGAGGAACTTTTCCAGGACGCCGCCGGGCGAGGTCCAGCGCGTGGCCCGGGCGATCACGCGGGCCGGCGCGTCTTCGTCGCCGACGCAAAGACGGTTCCAGACGCCGCGCTCACCGAGGTCTTTCTCGATGAGCTCGACGGGCAGCCGGGCCTCGCTGCGGATGGCGGCGGCGGCGGCTTCGGCTTCGGCTTTGTCTTTGTACGACCGCACCTGCGCGCAGGCGCCGCCCCTGCCGGGGACGCGGGCCTGCACGAGCGCGATCGCCTGCTGCTCCTGCTCGGGCGACAACGTCGTCGTCAGATCGTCGACGGCGACGCCGGCATCGACGACGACGGGGCCGTCGCTGCAGCGGCAGGCGACGGGTCCCATCAGGCCCAGCAGCCCGGCGCTGGCGAAGAAAACGACGACGACAGCGCGGCTGACACGGGTCGCCCGGAACGGACGACGCCGACTCATGACTCGAGCTTGGCCTCGATGTCGTCGAGCTGCGCCAGGATCTTCTTGAGCTCGCGCTTCACCTTGCCCGCCTGGCGCGAGACCTCTTTGAGGTCCGACGCGGCCGCGAGCTGGCCGAGGTTCAGCAAGCGGTGGGTCGTCTCGTCGACGGCCTCTTTGCCCTTCTGCACCTGCTCGACGGCCTTCATCAGCCGGGTGGCCCGATCCGGGTCCTCCATCAGCTTGCCGACGGCCTTCATGCCGAGCTTCATGCCGCCAGACTTCATCTTGTCGGAGAGGCCCATCATTTCTCCTTGGCGGCTTTGGCGGCCGCGGCGTCGGCGGCGTCTTCTTCTTCGGGGAGAATCACGCTCTGCTCTTTGAGGTCGTCGTCGGAGAGGGGCACGAGCGCCGGGTCGTCCCACTTGGTGCCGGCGACGCCCTTCCAGCTGTCGTCGACCGTCATGCGCTTCCACTTCATCTCGATGGGAATCATCGTCCCGCCGTTGGTGCGCAGGCCGCCGCTGAGGTTCATGTCGATGCGCTTGGAGCGGGAGTCCCACTGCGGGATGCCGACGTAGTAGCCGACCATCACGCCGGCGGGCCAGTCGGGCAGCCACTCCCAGGGCTTGTCGACGAGCACGTAGGGCAGGAAGGGCTGCAGATCAGCCTTATACACAGCGCGCTTGGGCTGACCCTTTCGCTTGCCACTGGTTTCGAGGTCGGCGAACTCGACCCAGGTGTCGATGTGGAAGTTGTTGAGCGACAGCTGATCCTTGGGCGGCGCGCCGTAGATGAAGACGTCCCAGCGCAGGCCTTCGCTGCCACCGTCGTTGGACTTCTTGATGCTGGCCACCTCGAAGCGCACGCCGTTGTCTTCGCCGGCGAAGAGGGGCTTGAAGTTGCCGCCCTTGAGGTAGCTGTCCCACATCTCTTTCACATAGTCATAACGAGCGCGATACTCGGCGGTTTTGGCCTTGTCTTTTGCGCCCTCTTTCGCCTTTTCTTCCATCTTCTGGATGAACGAGTCGGGCTTGAGCATCTCGGGGAAGCGCTTGCGCAGCGCTTCGATCTGCTCGACGTGCTTGCGCACCAGCTGCTGCCGGTCGTAGGGGAATTTGTCGTCGGGGGAGTGGGCGATGAGCGCCGCCTGCCGCGCCGTCTCGCGGTGGATCGTCGAGAGGTCGCGCTCCATGTCGTACTGGTCGGCGCGGTCTTTCTGTTGAAACACCATCATCAGGGCGCCGCCGACGATGGCGAGCAGGGCGAGCACAAACGCGAGCAGGTTCTTCACGGTGGTCTTTCTGCGCACTGCGCCGCCGTGGCGGCTGCGCGCGAAACATCTCGTTCGGCGACGCCATTAGCCGAGGACCGCGGGGCTGTCATCGTCTGCCTGGATTTTGCGGACACTGCGCCGCCCACCTCGGACCGCGCCGGGGCACCGCGGTTCCCACGTCGACCCGCAGTCCCGTGGTCGTCGCGCTCTTTGTCGTCGTCGTCGCCCGCGGGCCGCCCACATTCAAGGCGAGCAGCAGGCGACACGCCGCGAGCCCGCCGGCGACGAAGCCGCGCGGATGAACATGACCGGCACCGCGCGAAAACATGGTTCCCAACGACACGGCCTTCGCCTACTTCCGAGGCCGTGGTTGAAAGCACTGTCGGAGCCCGCCGCGTCCTGGAGCACGACGATGTGCGCCGTGTGATCGCCCGCCTCGCCCACGACGTCGACGACCGCCTGCGCCAGGATCAAAAGGGGCCGCTCGCTCTCGACCCGACGCGGCTCGCGCTGGTCGGCATCCGCACCGGCGGCGCCCACCTGGCCGTGCGCCTCGCGCGCGAGATCGCCGCCGTCACCGGCCGCGAGCCACTGGTCGGGCTGCTCGACATCACGCTCTACCGCGACGATGTGCTGACGGCCGGCTCGATGCCGGTGCTGCGCGGCACCGAGATCGACTTCGACGTCGAGGGGCGCCCGGTCATCCTGGTCGACGACGTCTTGTTCACCGGCCGCACCGTGCGCGCCGCCCTCGATGCCCTGCTCGATCTCGGGCGGCCGGCCGCCGTGCGCCTCACAGTGCTCGTTGATCGCGGCTTGCGCGAGCTGCCCATCGCCGCCGACTTCACCGGGCGCGCGCTCGAGACCACGCGGCAAGAGCACGTTGCCGTGCAGCTCGTCGAAGAAGGCCACGCCGAAGACGCCGTCGTCGTCGCCGTCAAACGCGAGCGCCGCACGACCCCGCGCGGCGAGGCGTCGTGAGCGGCACCGAACGCCGCGCCGGCCTGTCGCACGGCCACCTGCTCGGCATCGAAGGGATGTCGCGCGACGACGCCACCTTGATCCTCGACACCGCGCGGGGCTTCACCGAGGTCAACACGCGCGCGCTCAAAAAAGTGCCGGCCCTGCGCGGACGCACCGTTGCCCTGTTGTTCTTCGAGAACAGCACGCGCACGCGCCTGTCGTTCGAGCTGGCGGCCAAGCGCCTCTCGGCCGACACGCTCAACTTCTCGTCGTCGGGCAGCAGCGTCTCCAAGGGCGAGACCCTGCTCGACACCGCCCGCAACATCGAAGCCATGAAGCCCGACCTCGTCGTCGTCCGCCATGAGGCCAGCGGGGCCCCGTGGATGCTGCAGAAGGTCATGAGCGGCGCCATCGCCAACGCCGGCGACGGGCAGCACGAGCACCCGACCCAGGCCCTGCTCGACGCCTACACGCTGCTCGACGTGTGGAAGCGCACCGCGACGCAGGGGCTCGAGGGCAAGACCATCGCCATCGTCGGCGACATCTCCCGCTCGCGCGTGGCCCGCAGCAACATGCTGCTGCTGCCGCTGCTCGGCGCAAAGGTGCGCGTGGCGGGACCGCCGACGATGCTGCCGACGGCCCTGCAGGACGTCTACGCCGGCGTCGAGGTCTACGACGACGTCGACGACTGCCTGTTCTCGGGTGATCAGGTCGACGCGGTCATGATGTTGCGCA
Organism: Myxococcota bacterium; assembly: GCA_046593615.1. GTDB lineage: Bacteria > Myxococcota > UBA727 > UBA727 > VGSZ01 > VGSZ01. The sequence goes on from JBKJNL010000424.1 coordinate 11,756, forward strand.
TCCAGAAGGAGCGCGCGGCGACGGCGGTGATGGGCAGCGACCGCGACTACGCCTACGGCTACGGCTTGACCGCGGAGCGCTTCGCGCGCCTCAAGGAACGCTGCCCGGGCGTGCTCGTGATGCACCCCGGCCCGATGAACCGCGGCGTCGAAATCGACGCTGGCGTCGCCGACGACGACGCCAGCGTGATCCTGCAACAGACCGAGAACGGCGTCGCCGTGCGCATGGCGGTGCTCTACCTG
>JBKJNL010000606.1:0-4830 GCA_046593615.1 Myxococcota bacterium
TACACGCTGCTGCGCACCGACTGCGTGCTGGTGGTCATTCCGCTCGTCGACGGCAGCGACCGCGAGGTCCACAAGCTGCGCCCGCGCAACGCGGGTCCCGACGCCTGACGGGGGGCCGGCGGGTAGCGGTCTCGAAATCAACTCATGAGTCGAATGCGTCGCACCGTCAGCTCTTGGGCAGGCGCGCTGCGAGCTGCTTGAGCCGCCGCACCGGCAGGGCATCGATCGACCCGCCGCCGCGCGACGACATGGCGATGGCCACCACGGCGTTGTCGCTGTCGACGATGGGGGCGCCGCGCGGCGCCGGCAGCAGCAGCAGCCACCGTTCCTCGCTGCTCTTGTCTGCCAGCCGATGCTCGACGCCGCCCGAGGCGCCCTGCACGCCGTCCTTGTCGCGCCACAAGCCCACCATCCACGTCGACGGCTTCTCGGTCACCGACACGCCCAGGGCGGCCCAGGGCCGGGCAGGGTCGATGGTGCCTTGCACCTGCACCAGCGCCAGTCCTTCGTCGTCGACGGCGGCGACGGCGCCGCGCTGCGCTTCGTCGCCGCGGACCATGACGACGTCGCCGGCCTTTGCGCCGGGCAGCACCGTGCACAGCAGGCCGCTCGACGAGACAAAGAAGCCCTGGCTCTTCTGCAGGCCGCCGCTCGTGCTGCGCTCGACGACGACGACGGCGGCGGCGTAGCGGGCGGCCACCTCTTTGGGCACGGGCAGGGCGGCGAGGGCCACGGCGACGACGACGATGCTGGCGAAGCTCACGGGTCACGTCCCTTCTCGCCAGACGCGTCACCAGACGCCGAATCCGCGGGCGGCATGTCGATGGTGACGACGTCGCCCAGGACGGCGGTCTTTGGGCGGGGCGAGCCGCTGTTCACGGCGACGTTGACGTCGACGACGCCCCTCTCGACGCTCCTGTCAACGCCGCCCACCGAGCGGGCGGCGACGGCGGCCAGCTGTTCTTGCAGGGCCCGCAGGCCGATCATCTTTTCGGCGATGGCCGCCCGCGCTTTCGAGACGGCGATGGCCCCGGCGACGAGGCCGATGACCCAGGGCAGCCAGCGCGCGCCGTCGTTGCCGGCGATCCACATGGCGATGACGCCCACCAGCGACGTCAAAAAGAAGACGCCCGCGCCCACCAGGTACGGACCGACGGTCAGCACCTTGGCGAGCGCGGGCGGGATGTCGTCGTCGTTGCTCACGACGATCAGCTTACCATCCGCACTTCTGGTTCTTGTTCTGCTCCTTGAGCCAACCCGCCAGCGGCGCGAAGTAATCGAGCAACGCGCTGGCATCCATCTGCTGGCCGCCGGTCAGCTTGGTCATGGCCTCGGGCCAGGGCTTCGACGCGCCCATCGCCAACATGCTCTGCAGCTTGGCGCCCGCGGCCTTGTTGCCGGCGATCGAGCAGGCGTGCAGCGGGCCCTTGAAGCCGGCGGCGTCGCACATGGCCTTGTGGAACTGGAACTGCAGGATGCGCGCGAGGAAGTAGCGCGCGTACGGCACGTTGGCCGGGATGTGGTACTTCGCGCCCGGGTCAAAGGCGTTCTTGGGACGCGCCGTTGCGGCCTCGATCCCTTGATATTTCGTGCGCAGCTCCCACCAGCTCTTGTTGTAGTCGGCGGCCTTGGTCTTGCCGTTGAACACATCCCAACGCCACTTGTCCATCAGGTAGCCGAACGGGAGAAAAGCAACCTTGTCGAGCGCGTCTTTCATCTGCAGGTTGATCAGCGACTTGGGGTTCTCGGGGACGTCTTTGAGGATGCCGAGCTTGGCCAGGTAGGTGGGGTTGACCGACAGGGCGACCGCGTCACCGATGGCCTCGTGGAAGCCGTCGTGGGCGCCCTGCTGGAACAGCACCGGCTTGTCGTAGTAGTACTGGTAGTAGTAGATGTGCCCAAGCTCATGGTGAATGGTGATCAGGTTATCTTCGTCGATCTGAATACACATCTTGATGCGCACATCGTTCTTGAAGGTTACATCCCAGGCCGACGCGTGGCATACGACTTCACGATCATTGGGCTTGACCAGCATCGAGCGCGTCCAGAAGGTACCCGGCAGCTTCTTCAGCCCGAGGTTCACAAAGAAGTCTTCGCCCATGTGCGCGAGCTTCAATTCGTCGATGCCTTTGGCCTTAAGCGCGGCGGTGACATCGAGGCTGCTCTCACCGGGGTAGGGCTCGACGAGGGGATAGATGTTGGCCCACTCCTGGGCCCACATGTTGCCGAGCACGTGGGCGGGGATGGGGCCGCTGGCCTTGACCTTGCCCGGGTACTTCTCGGCGAGCTTGCCGCGCACGTAGCAGTGGACGTCTTCGTAGAGGGGCTTCACCTGCCCCCACAGCCGCTCCATCTCGGCCTCGAACTGCTCAGGCTTCATGTCGTAGCGCGACTTCCACAGGGCGCCGTCGTCGGCGAAGCCGAGGTTGACGGCGCCTTCGTTGGCGAGGGCGACGTACTTCGAGAACAGCGGCTGGATCTCGGGGCTGATGGTGTGCCAGCCGTTCCAGGCGTCGAGCAGCTCGTCGTAGTCGCGGCTCTGCGACATGACGTTGCTGAGCTCTTCGAGGTCGCGGCAGGCCTCCTTGCTGCCCGCGGGCGCGGTCGACGACTGGCCTTTCTTGCAATACTTGCCTTTGCCGTAGATCGAGGTCATCTGGCTGGCGATCTTGGCCAGGTCGGCGGTCTTTGCTGCATCATTTGGCGCCGGCAGGTCCGCCGAGACCTTCAAGAGCGTGATGGCGCGGGCGGTGTCGGTGTCGAGCGCGAGGCCGTCGAATTTTGCGGCCTCTTTGATGGCCGACGCAACGTATATCGCGACCTTCTCGGAAGCGTCGGCCGACATGATCTCGGTGTCTTCGGTGATGTAGGTATTCTTCACCCAATCGGCGCGCGACGACTCGGTGTAGAGCTTCAAGAGGTCGGCGTTGACCCGGGTGACGAACGCCTTTGCGTCGGCGGCCGTGGGCTTCGCACCCGTCGCCGTCGCAGGCAGCGCAGGAGCAGGAGGCGTCTTGGCGACGTCGGCGGCGCCGGCGTGGGCGACCCCGGCGACGCACAGCGCCAGCGAGAGGGAGAGGAAGAGCGTGTTGGCGGGGAGGCGCGCTGCGCGCCGGACTGCCCAGAGAAGGTGCTTCATGGGCGGGCGCTTAGCCCGACGCCCCCGGCGGAGGAAGCGGTCGCCGGCTGCAGGAACCCGCTCGCTGAACGCCTATTGCGCTTCAGGACCGACAACGGCCACAGGCCGGGCCGGCACCCCGGCGCACGGCAACGACGCCGACAGCAGCGCCGTCGTCGACACGGTGGCCCGCAGATACGGGTCGTGGACGGCGATGTCTTTGAGCTCGAGCCGCCCCAGCTCGACGCGCGTGCACAGCGGCGCGACGCCGTCGACGACGACCTTGTCCAGGGTCAACGCCGACACCAGCTTCTCCTTGACCGAGGCCAGGCGCGCCGACAGGTCGAGGCGCAGGGCCTTGCGCACGGCTGCGGTGAGCTCCTGCTCCTTCAACGCGACGGCGGCCTTCAAGAGCACCTGCTCGGTCTCGAGCGTGGGCTTGAGGTCGGGGAACTCCAGGAAGTTGTCGCGCAGGACCGGGCGCCCGGCGAGAAACAGGTCGCCGTCGACGTCGATGCGCACGCCGCGGGTGACATGGCCGCCGATGCGCACGGCGACGACGACCTCGCCGCCCGACGAGCTGACCCGTGGCTCGGTGATGTAGAGGCCGGGGTTGTCGTCGGAGAAGAACAATTTTCCGTCCGGGAACGCGGCGCCCATGGCCTTTTGCAGCTCGCCGTAGCCGGCGGCGATGGGCACGTTGAGCGTGAACGGGCCGCCCTCGATGCCCGATGAATTCCGCAGCGGCGGCAGCGGCGGCAGCTCACGCGGCGCGGGCGTGACGGCGTCGACGGTGACGGTTTCGCCGTTCTTGCCGCGCACGGTGCAGGGCATGGTGAGCGACGGCGCGACGGTCAGGGCCAGCTCCTTTTCGAGCCCGTCGGCGAGGATCGAAGGACTGGCTTCGAGGCCGCGCACGTCGAGGGTGAAGCAGGCCGAGGCATCGCCCAGGGGCAAGAACATCGGCGCGGCGAGCTTCTCGTGCAGGCCGCCGAACACCGGCGACAGGTCCACCTGCAGCGACGTCAGCTTGTCTTGCAGGGTCTTTTCGATGTGGGCCGTGAGACCGGCGCCGTACTCAGCCATCTTGACGCGGCGGTCGTCGCTGCTGACCTTCACCTTGACCGCCTGCAGCACGAGCTTGTGCGTGGCGGTCAGCACGGGCTGCACGTCGGCGACCACCTTCATGGCGATGAGCATCGAGGTGCCGGGGACTTCGACGGTGGCGGTGACGTCGGTGGTGGCGATCATGCTCTTGCGCGCATCGTCAAAGGCCAGCGCGAACGGCGCGCGCGTCCACGACCAGTGGCGGGCCCCGAGCAGCGCGTAGTCACCGGTGTCGCTGGCGGGCACGAGCGCATCGAGCAGCGCCTGCAGGCCTTCGCGCGTCAACGTCAGATGCAGCGTCGGCCGTTGCAGCGGCGGATCGGCCAACGGCGGCGACGGCGACGGCACGGGCCCCCGGGCATAGAGCGACGCCCGTTGGGTGGCGCCGGCGTGCTCGTCGCTGCTGGGCTGGGTCGTGGTTGCGCAGCCGACAGCGAAGGAGCCGACAGCGAAGCAGGCGACAGCGAAGCAGGCGACAGCGAAGCAGCCGATGCCGGGCGAGAACAACAACCAGCCGGGGACGACGAGAGCGCTGCGCATCCCGCGGCAATCATCCGCGGCCGTCGAAAAGTCCAGCCCGCCGGCGCCGCAGGAAAAAGGCCGAG
>JBKJNL010000608.1:0-6382 GCA_046593615.1 Myxococcota bacterium
GGCGAAGGCGAACCCGCCGGCGAGGGCGAAGGCGAACCCGCCGGCGAGGGCGAAGTCGAACCCGTCGGCGAGGGCGAAGTCGAACCCGTCGGCGAAGGCGAAGTCGAACCCGTCGGCGAGGGCGAAGGCGAATTTCCGGCCTGCTCGCCGGGCTGCATCGGCGATGACACCGAGGGGTTCTGCAACGCCAGCGGCCAGCTGATCACGGTGGCCTGCTTCGACGGCGAGAAGTGTCTGGTCGACATCTGCGAGGCAGATCCGGCGCTCAACGGTCCGGGTGGCTGCAGCTGTCAGGATGGCGCGACCGGCTCCACCGCGTCGCTGGCGGTGGCGGTCGGTCTGCTGCTGTGGCGTCGTCGTCGGCCGCGCCCGCGTGACACGCAGGGGTCGTCGTCGTCATCTTTGTGGTCGTCTTCTGAGCGGGGTCAGTGATGCGCAAGGTTCTTTTGCTCGACGACGAGCCCGCGGTGCTCTCGGTGCTCGCGGACTACCTGCAGGCCCCCGGCCTCGAGATCGTCACCTGCCGCGAGATCGAGGCCGCCGAGGCGATCCTCGAGCACTATCGCTTCGACGTCGTCGTCACCGACCTGCGCGTCTCGGAGCTCGGCGGCCTCGAAGGCATGCGGCTCATCCGCTGGGTCTCGACGCACTTTCCCGAGACCACCGTGTTGGCCATGTCCGGCTACGTCAACGACGACGTCCACGCCCTCGGCCGCAGCGTCGGCGCGGCTGCCATCCTCGAGAAGCCGATCGATCTGCGCCGGCTCAAGCGCTACGTCCACGGCGAAAACGGCATGCCCACCGAAGGCCCCGACGGCCTGGTCTCAGAGGTCGATCTCCTCGACGACTTCTTGAAGGAAGGCACCATCCGCTCGGTGCTGCAGCCCATCGTCGAGATCGGTCCGCAAGACGGCAGCGGCGCCTCGCCCTTCGTCGCCCACGCCTGGGAGAGCCTGGCCCGCGCGCCGGCCACGACGCCGCTGCGCAACCCCGAGATCCTGTTTGCCTATGCATCTCGAAAAGAGCGGCTCTGGGAGACCGACCTTTTGTGCATCAAAGCTGCGTTGCTAGAAGCCACCCGGCTCAAGCTCCAGGGCCGGTCGCGCCTGTTCATCAACACCCAGCCGCGCTCGATGACCAACGCCGACTTCGCCCGCGTCGTCACCGACCTCGTCGCCGAAGCCGGCTTCTCGAACCAGGAGATCGTCTTTGAGCTCACCGAGCAGCAGACGATCGTGAACCCGCAGGCTTTTGCCAAGACTCTTGGTCAATTGCGGGACAAAGGTTTTCAGATCGCATTGGATGATTATGGCGTTGGCTTCGCCAACTTGCGATTGGTGCAGGACCTGCGGCCCGAGTACCTGAAGCTGTCGGGCTATTTCTGCCGCGACGTCCACAAGGACCCCTTCAAGCAGATGATCGTCAAGAGCACCGGCGAGATGTGCCACACGCTCGGCATCCCGGTGATCCTCGAGAACGTCGAGACCGCCGACGAGCTCGAGGTCGTGCGCTCGCTGCACATCGACTTCGGACAGGGCTACTTCTTTGCCCGCCCCGCCGCCGCCGACACCTTTATGAATTCCGAGCGCTTCGTCATGGGCGGCGCCTTGAAGAACCGCGAAGAACGCGACGCCGCCGTCGCCGCCGCCGTCAGCGCCGAAAAGTCGGCCGACAAGCCGCGTGGCTGACGCGCCGGCCCGCGCCGCGCGCCGGGCAGCCGAGCGTCATCGACAAGCCTGGTGGGACCGCGAGCGGCGCTTCGTCGTGCGCGGCAGCGACATCGCCGACATCGCCGACGTCGCCGACACTGCCGACAGCGCAGCCGACGTGGAGCGCGCGGCGCTCTTGCGATCCGGTGATCTGGCTTCGTATGCCGCCCGCTTCGGCCTCGGCGGCGTCGACCTGTTCACGAGCGACGGCGGGGCCCGCATCGCCCGCTTGCCCATCGAGACCCTGCCGCACCACGTGAACTACGCCTGGCTCGTCGACCTGGGCCAGGAGCCAGGCGGCGAGCACAGCGGCCGCTTCTTGTTCGACTGCGGCTCGGGCCTCGGCCGCTCGCGCCAGGATCTGACCGACGGCCTGGCCTGCCTCAAGGCCGGCTTCGCCATCGATGTCGACGACGACGCCGGCGTCGACGCCGTGGTCGTCAGCCACGGCCACATCGACCACTTCGGCGACGTTGCCTTCTGGAAGCAGCGCTTCGCGGCCGAGGTCTGGGTGCACGAGCTCGACTCGCGCGTGCTCGAGCACTTCGCCGAGCGGCAGGTGTTGGGCTCGCAAGAGCTGGCGTTGTGGCTCGTCAAGGCCGGCGTCGACGCCGACGAACGCGAGGTCTTGCGCAGCCTGCAGGTGTCAAAGAAGGAGGCCTTTGTCCCCGTCGTCGTCGACAAACGGCTGCGGCACCGCCAGCGGCTGATGCACGATCGCGTGCGCGTCATCCACACGCCGGGGCACTGCCCGGGGCACGTGTGCCTGCGCGTCGACGATGTCTTGCTGGTGGCCGATCAGGTGTTGTCGCCCGTGTCGCCGCACATCTCGCCGCAGGCCTTGCACCCCGGCAACGGCCTCGAGCGCTACCTCTTTGGCCTCTCGCGCTTGCTCGATGAAAAAGGCGTGACTCGCGTGTTGTCGGCGCACTTCGACGACGTCACCGATCTGCCGGGTCGCATCGTCGCGATCGTCGCTGAGCACCAGGACAAGCTCGGGCAGACGCTGCACGCCTGCCGCCCCGATGGCCCCGGCGGTGGCGCCACCATCGTCGACGTCGCCCACGCCTTGTTCGGCAAGCGCGAGGGCTACCACGTGCTGTTGGCGCTGCTCGAGGCCGGCACCCACGTCGAGTACCTGCACCAGCAGGGCTTGCTGCACGTGCAGAACCTCGACGACGTCGCCAAAGACGCCCGCTGCGCCCCCCGCTACGTCGCCAGCGCCGCCGTCGACGTGAGCGGCGCTGCCCACGACGCCGTCGCCATCGCCCTCGGGCGCTGAGCCGAAAGCGAAAATCCGGCGAACGGTCGGGCCACGAACGATTGATGATTCCTGCTGGCGAGCGGCGCGCTGTCGGCTAAACGGTGCGCGGGGAAACACACATATGAAGAATTTCGCTCTCGCGATCGGCGTTGCCGTCGCTCTCGCTGTCGTCGCTTGTGGTCAAGACCTCGACGACCGGGCAGGTCTCGACGTCGTCGGTGACGACGTCGGTTCATCGCAGGAGCAGCCGCTGTTTGGCGACTCGCTCAACGGGGAAGCGACGCTGCGGCAGGTCGGGCTCGGCGATGCCAGCGACGGCACCTTCACCATCACCGGCACCGCGCCGGTGAACACGTACTCCGACGTCGCCTCCGCCATCGTCGCCGGCGCCCGCACCATCAGCCTCGGGACGGCCCGCGCCGGCGTGAACCGGTCCTTTGTCGCGGGCGATCTGATCCTGATCCACCGATTCGGCAACGGCGGGTCGGGCACCGCGCCCGTCACCGGCAACGTCCCTGCCAGCGGCAACGCCACCATCGACGCCGGGCTCGTCGGCTCCTACGAATTCGCCCGCATCGCCGCCGTCAGCGGGACGACCGTGACGCTGACCGAGCCACTGACCAACCCGGTCGCCATCCCCGCGACGGACGTGCAGGTCGTGCTCGTCCCGGAGTTCAGCACGCTCACCATCCCCGCCGGCGGCGTCGTGAACGGTGCCGCCTTTGATGGGCGCAAGGGTGGCGTGGTCGCCTTTTTGGCCCGCAACGTCCTCAACAACGGCTCGATCACCGCCGTCGGCCTTGGCTACCGCGGCGGCGGCTCGCCCGATGGACTGGCGAACCAGACCAACTGCACCGCGCTCGACGGTCCCAGCCTGACGGGGACCGGTGGCGGTGCGCGCAAGGGAGAGGGCATCGCCCAGGGCGCGTTCACGGCGACCGCGTCGGGGCCGGTGGCGGCCTACGGACGCGGCAACCGCACCAACGGCGGTGGCGGCGGCAACTGCGACGAAGCTGGCGGTGGTGGCGGCGGCAACGGCGGTCGCGGCGGTCGCGGCGGTTCCTCCGTCGGCGGCATCCTCCTGGGCGGCCAGGGCGGCGCGGTCGTCACCGGCGCCAGCCCGAATGCCCGTCTGCTGTTTGGCGGCGGCGGTGGTGCCGGCGAAGACACCGGCGGCGGCGCCGGCGGCAACGGCGGCGGCATCGTCTTCCTGCGCGTCGGGTTCCTCGCGGGCACCGGCTCGATCACGGCCGTGGGCACCGCCGGCGGCTCCACCGGCGACGGCGACGGCGGCGGTGGCGCTGGCGGCACGATCTTCATCCAGGCCAAGACCACCGCGGACTGCGGCGCCGTCAGCGCCAACGGCGGCATTGGCCAGGGCGTCACCGGCAGCGGCGGCGGCGGCGGCGGCGGCGTGGTTCGCGTCGAGACGTCGTTGGGCGGCAACTGCACGGGCGCAAAGCTGACGGCGGCCGGCGGCATCCCCGGGCTCGATCAGGTGGCCACCGACGGACAGCCGGGCACCGTCGTGAGCGCCGGCGCGATCATGCCCGTCTGCGGCAACGGCGCCGTCGAGGTCACCGAAGGCTGCGACGACGGCAACCTCGTCAGCGCCGATGGTTGCTCGGCGCGCTGCCGCGTCGAGAGCTGTGGGCCGCCGACGCGCGCGACCACCGGCGATCTGCACCAGGCCTGCTCGGGCAACAGTGACTCGTGGGCTTCGGCGGCGGCGATGTGCGACGCGCGGCTGGGGTGGACGCTGGCCATCGTCGACTCCGCCGGCGAGCTGACGACGGTGCGCGCTGTCGCGCAGGCACGCTCGATCAACTCATTCTTCGTCAACGGCGTCGACCAGACGACGGAGCAGACCTTCCGGCGCTCGCGGCAGACCGACAACACCCTGGTGACGTTCCATCCCTTCACGGCCGGGCAGAACGACGTCACCACCAGGGACGTGCAGGACTGCCTGGCGTCGGAGGCCGGCGGCTACGCCGACGTCGACTGCGACTTGACGACCACGGGGTTCGGCTACGTCTGCGAAGCCGACTGCGGCGACGGCGTCGTCGCCGTCGAAGAAGCCTGCGACGACGGCAACACCACCAACACCGACGCTTGCTCGAACACCTGTCGGCGCAATGTCCTTCAGGCCTGCACGCTCGACGCGCAATGCGAGACCGGCGTCTGCGACGTGGCTGGCGGCGGCAGGTGTGAGGCCGCCACGGAATGCGGCAACGGTCGCATCGACCAGGCCGCCGAGCGCTGCGACGACGGCAACAGCGTCAACGGCGACGGTTGCTCAAGCGCCTGCTTCCGCGAGATCGCCGCGGTCTGCGGCGTCTCCGGCGATTGCGCCAGCGGCTTCTGCGACAGTGGCGTGTGTGCCTGCGACGCCGCTGCCGATTGCGGCGCTGGCAAGGTCTGCGACCTCTCCGAAGCCCCCAACGCCTGCGAGAACACCAACACCTGCGGCAACGGCGCCCTCGAGGCCGGCGAGATCTGCGAAGACGGCAACGCGCGAAACGGCGACGGCTGCTCCAGCATCTGCAAACGCGAAAACGGCGTCGGCTGCGCGCTGAACACCGATTGTGCCTCGGGCACCTGTGACGGCGGCACCTGCGCCTGCGACGCCGCCGCCGACTGCGACGCCGGCGAATTCTGCGACCTGGGTCCGACGCCCAATGCCTGCCGGCTCTCCAACCAGTGCGGCAACGGCCTGGTCGAGAACACCGAAGGCTGCGACGACAACAACACCGTCAGCTTCGACGGGTGCAACAGCCGCTGCCAGGCCGAGCTCAACCGCAGCTGCACGATCAACAGTGGCTGTGCCTCGGGCTTGTGCGAGTCCGGCACGTGCCGCTGCGACGACTTCATCGACTGCACCGAAAACGAGATCTGCGACCTGACCGAAACCCCCAACGCCTGCGAGGCAAGCGGGTCCTGCGGCAACAGCAGCGTTGACCCCGGCGAAGCCTGCGACGACGGCAACACCAGCAACGGCGACGCCTGCACCGCGGCCTGCAAGCTGGTGGTCGGCGGCGTGTGCTCTGATGGCACCGCCTGCGATTCCGGCTCGTGCGAAGGCGGGGCCTGCACCTGCGTCGACGATGGCGACTGCGCCGCGTTGCAGGTCTGCGACGTCGCCGCCGCGCCCAACGCCTGCGAGGCGGTCAACGCCTGCGGCAACGGCCGCGTCGAAGGCACCGAAGCCTGCGACGACGGCGCCAACGTGGCCGGCGACGGCTGCGACGCGCTGTGCAAGCTCGAGCGCGGATCGGCCTGCAGCGACGACGGCGACTGCGCCACCGCCGTTTGCGAGGGCGCCGTCTGCGCCTGCGCCGCGGCCGCCGATTGCGCGGCTGGCGAGGTCTGTGACGCCAACGAAACGCCGAACGCCTGCGAAGCCGGAAAC
>JBKJNL010000721.1:0-3058 GCA_046593615.1 Myxococcota bacterium
CAGCCCGTCCGGCGAGGACAAAGTCAGCCCGTCCGGCGAGGACAAAGTCAGCCCGTCCGGCGAGGACAAAGTCAGCCCGTCCGGCGAGGACAAAGTTCAGCCCGTCCGGCGAGGACAATTTCAGCGCAAGCGCTGCAGGTCGTCGCTGTAGCGGGCCGACCCGGCCGAAAACGAGCCCATGCCCATGAGCATCAACAGCCACAAGACGACGCCAAAGACGACGCCGAGCACGCCGGCCACGGCGGGGCCTGCGGCGAAGCCGATGGCGACGACGACGGCGACGGGCACGAGGGCAAAGGTCAAGAGCGTCGACCACAGGCCGGCGAGGCAGAAGTGGGCGACGAACGCGCCGAACAGGCCCGCCAGCGACGGGCCGCGGCCGAGCACCGTGCGGCCCTGCCAGACGAGGCCGGTGGTCAGGCTGACGGCGGCGACGGCGCACCCGAGCAGCACCACCAGCTCGACGCCCTCGGGGTCGACGCCACCATCGGAGAGGCCGGCGACCACGCCGCCGACGAGCAGCAGCGGCGCAAAAGCGACAAAGGCCCCGAAGAAGGCGCCGCCGACGACGCGAGATGTCCGGGTCCGGGCCACCGTCGGCAGCACCAGCAGCGGTTGCAGAAAGGTGCCGAGCAAAAAGGCGCCGACGACGAACGCGACGGCGAGGGCGGCGCCGTCGCCCCAATCGCTGGTCCAGTCGGCGCTGGTGCTGCCGTCGCCCGCGCTGCCGTCCACTGCGGCCAGGCCGTAGACGGCGAAGGGCACGAGCAGCGACGTCATGAGGATGGTCAGCAAGGCCGGGGCCCGGCGCGGCAGTGCCTGCCACGACGACGACAGCGCGTCGGTCAACAGATGCACGCGCCAGCTGGCGTCGACGACGTGGGCGGTCTTGCCGTGCTGCTCTCGGCACCCGGGGCAGCTGCGGTGCGCGAGCGAGCGGGCGCAGGCTGAGCACAGCGCGTTGTTGCAGGATGTGCAGCCGCGTTCACCGCGCATGTCGGGGTGTCGGGCGCAGGCGTGCTGGGTCTCGACGATCAGACCGCGGGCGGGAGAAGCAACGAAAGCGACATCGGGTGCGAGCGACATGGGCCTGAGCCTATCCAGGCCACGGCCATCCGGGTGTGACGCCGATCGGGAATGGCCCGGGACCCCGCTCCAGGGCGCTCGGGCCCGAGCGTCATCGCGAGAGGCGACCTGCGCGAGAGGACCTGCTGCGATCTCAGTTGCAGCCGCTTTCGTTGACGACGCCGTTGGGGGTCGCGTTGCCCGACAGGGTCGGCGTCGAGTTGCAGTCGACAAAGATGTCGGCGGTGGCGTTGTTGGCGAACGTGGTGCCGGTGACGGTCACGTTGCTGCCGCTGTCTTCGATGGTCAGGCCCGCCTCGATGCCCGAGCCGCTGCTGCGGCCACCGTCCTGGATGATCGAGTTGGCGATGCGGCTGCCCGCCGTGGTGCCGGGGCCAAAGGAGACGCCGATCCATGCGGCCTCGCCACTGCCGGCCACGCCACTGCCGGCCAGGCCGCGCAAGAGGACCCCGTTGGCCCCGAGGCCGCCCGGTTCGCTGGCGCCGACGCGCAGCCCGTTGTCGCCGGCAAAGCGCAGCTCGCTGCCCGGCGCCAACGTCAACACCGGCGCACGGGTGCCCCCGATCTCGAGGCTGCCATCGACCACCCAGGCAATGCCCTGCGGCAACCAGGTCGCCGTCTGCGTGACGTCGCCGTTGGTGATGACGTTGTGGTTGACGGCGTCATAGGTGACGACGCCCAGGCTGCCGATGGTGTCGGCGCTGACGTCGAGGCCGACGCCGACGCGCTTGATGGCGTTGCCGGTGAATGAGGCCAGGCGGGTCGCGAGGCCCACCACCTCGAAGCCGGCGCCCAGGCAGCCGTCGATGGTGACGTCGTCGATGCTGACGCGGTCGTCGCCGACGTCGCGCAGGTACACGCAGGCCTCGGGCCCGAAGCCGGCGCTGCCGCCGTCGTTGATGGTGACAAACCTCAGCGCAGTGCCGGCGGTGGTGCCGGCCTCGAACACGACGCCGACCCAGTCGCCGGCGGCGGGCGTGGCCGCGGCGCTGCGCAACACGATGGGGGCGTCGGCGGTGCCGACGGCGACGAGTCCGCCGGCGTCGACGCCGCCGACGCGCAACCAGTCGTCGCCGCTGAAGCGCAGCTCGATGCCGGGCAGCAAGGTCAACACCGGCGCGTTGATGCCGGTGACCTCGAGGGAGCCGTCGACCAACCAGGGAATGTCCTGGGCCTGCCACGTCGCCGACGCGGCCAGGGTGTCGGCGATGATGACGTTTGCGTTGGTGTCTTCGAAGGTCTGGTTTCTGCCGATGCTGGCGACGGTGTTGGCGTTGACCTCGAGCCCGACGTCGTTGCGCACGAATTTGTTGCCGGTGAAGCTGGCAAAGGTGGTCTCGGTGCGGACCTCGACGCCGGCCCCCAGGCAGTCCGCAAAGGTGACGTTGTCGACGGTGACGCGCCCGTTGCCGACGTCGAACATCGACAGACAGCCCGCAGGGCCAGAGCCGGCGCCGCGGATGATCACGTTGCGCAGCACGGTGCCGGCGGCGGTCTGGGCCTCGAGGCTCACGCCCATCCACGAGCCCGCGTCGGTGCCGTCGTCGGTGCCAGCGGCACCGGTCATGACGATGGGCCGGTCGAGGGTGCCGACCGCCACCAGCTTGCCGGCCGAGACCCGCAGCCCATGGGCATCGCCGAAGCGCAGCTCGACCCCGGGCTCGATGGTGAGCGTGGCCCCGCCGGTGACCTCGACGCTGACGGCGAAGTCGTAGGGGCTGCAGGCCCTGGTGTACGTGAAGCTTGCGTCGACCACGCCGTCGCGGCCGCAGCCGTCGTCTGCGGTTTCGCCTTCGCCTTCGCCCTCGCCTGTGCCGCCGTCGTCGCCCTCGCTTTCGCCTTCGCCTTCGCCCTCACCGCTGTCTTCGCCTTCGCCTTCGCCTTCGCCTTTGCCTTCTTCGCCCTCGCCTTGTTCGCCTTCGCCTTCTTCGCCTCCGCCTTGTTCGCCCTCGCCTTCTTCGCCTTCTTCGCC
>JBKJNL010000787.1:0-3089 GCA_046593615.1 Myxococcota bacterium
CCCGGCGTCATCGCCTTTTTCAGGCCGGGCACGTCTTTGAGGACCTCGATCTGGGCGTCGGTGAAGCGCAGCTCTTCGAGGTAGCGCAGCGCGCGCTCGAGGCCGGCGACGACGAGGAAGCGCCGGTTCTTTGGCAGCCGCCGCACGAACAGCTCGCAGGTCGCTTTGCGGTGGGCCTCGCCGTGGTGGAAGTAGGCCGCCAACATGGTCAGCTGGTAGAGGTCGGTGTGCAGCGCGTGCGTTGACGTCATGACGCGGACCATACTGCGGCTCGATGACCCGTGACGCCGTTCAGCCCACAGCACAGCCCGCGACCGGCACCACCTGCCCTGCTTGCCGCAGCAAGGGCGCGGCCGTCGGCTTGACGCCCGGCGCGTCCCTCGAGGGCTGCTCGTGCCTGCGCTGTGGCGGAACCCTGCTGCCCACCACCGGCAGCGAACGGCTGTTGCACGAGGAGCTGGCACTCGACCGCGCTGCGCTCGTCGACCTCGCTGAATCCTTTGGCGGCCGCCGCTTCGGCTGCCCTGGCTGCCGCGCGGCGATGCGCACGTTGATCCTGCGCGGCGTCGACGTCGACCTGTGCTTTCACTGCGGCGCTTTGTGGCTCGACCAGGGCGAGCTGGAGCGCCTGTCGGGCAACCGCCACCGCGGCCTGGCCCCGACGCAGGCGCAGCCCCTGGCGAGCGCGCCGACGAATGCGACGAACGCGACGACTGCGCTGCAGCGACCCGACGCCACGGTGCGCCTCGATGCTCGTCACCCGCTGCGGCTCGGCCTGGGATCTGTGACCCGCGCCGTCGGCATCGTCGTCGGCCTCGGCGCCGTCGCCGGCCTCGGCAAGGTCTGGGCGGTCGGCGCCGTCGCCGCCATCGTCGCCGGCACCTGGCTGCGCCGGCGTCGCATCGTCGATGTCTTTCCGCGGGCCCGTCGCTTCCTGCGTTCGCGGGCCTGGATGCCCACCGATCCGCGCGACGAGAAAGCCGAGCGCCTCGACGAGCGCACCTTTGTCGTCGTCCGGCCCGTTGGCACGCGGCTCCTGGCGACGTCGTCGTTCGTCGACAGCTGCGGACGCCTGCTGGCCCCCCTCGACAGCGACGCGGCCCGACGGACCCTCAAAAAGGCCCACCGGCACGCGCGCAGGCTGGGCGCCGTCGTCGTCGTCGATCCCCGCGTCGACGGCGCCGACGTCGTGGCGCGGCCCCTGCCCGACATCGGCGGCGCGGTTCCCTTTGCCATCCGCTTGAAGCACGGCCCCTTGGCCTACTGGGCCTTCGAGGCGGTCAGCAGCAGCCGCGTGGCGCTGTTTCTGTTGCAGAACGCCGTGCCGGCCCGGGGCAACGAGGACGCTGTCGAGCGCCTCGCCCTGTGCTTCTGCCTCGAGCGCGCCGACGGGACACGCTTGCGCCTGCACGACGACGGCCACGGCTACACCGTCGTCGTCGACGCCGCTGGCGAGCCGCTGGGGTCCATCAGACGACGCGGCGGCGCCGGCTTCGACTGGCTCAGCTGCTCGCTGTCGAGCAGCGCCACCCGCGTGCACCTGCTGTCGCTGCCGGTGGCCATCGACGTACCCATCGTCGACGACGGCGGCGCCCGCTGCGGCGTCATCCGCTTGATCGATGACCGACTGCAGGTCGACATCCGCGCCGACGTCGACGCCGAGACGCGCTTCGCTTGCGTGATGCTCGCCGCCCACGCCGCCCTCGACGCCGGGCGGCAGCTCGAGTCACGGTAGGCAGGCGTTGACGTCGACGACGTGGGCGCCTTTCGGCTTGCCGCTGCTGGTGGTCGACCGGAACCTTGCCCCGGTGGCAACCGCCGACGCTCGCCGACGGCTGGGTCGTGGACGAGGACCGGGGCGCCGCGGTGACCGCGTGACGACGTCGTCGGCTTCGGGCATGTTGACGATGTGCTCGGACGCATGCTCCACCCCCTCGACCGCCGGCAGCAGACGTTGCTGCTGACGACGTTGGCCTTTGGGGGCTCGCAAGCGAGCGAGCTGTGGCAGCTGCTGCCCGACGAGATGCAGGGTCCGCTCGCTGAGAAGCAGCAGAAGCTCGAAGAGATCCCGCGCGACAAGCGCGTGCAGCTGATGGTGCGCGAGCTGAAGGGGCTGATGAGCTTCCGATCGGTCAAGGGCCTCGACGGCGTCGAGCCTTCGTGGCTGGCGGCGGGCTTCAAGGGCGAGAGCCCGCGGGTCATCGCCGCCGTGCTGCTCTACCTGCCGTCGTCGTTGACCAAGCAGATCGTGGCCCGCCTGCCCGAGGCCGTGCAGCAGGCGCTGCCGACGCGCGAAGAGATGAAGGGCGTGCCCCTCGAGGTCATCAAGCTGGTGCGCTCGCGCTTCGACGCGAAGTTCATCGCCATGCCGCTCGAGGGCGAGCTCGCCTCGCTGGCCTTTTCCGACCTCGTGCTGTTGTCGGCCAAAGAGCTGATCGTGCTCATCCGCAACATTGGCGCCGACGAGATCGCCTGCGCCTTTCTCGCCGTGGGCAAGCGCGCGCTCGCCGAGTTCTTGTCGAAGCTCTCGCCCCAAGATGGCGAAGAGCTCATCGCCGCCGTCCGCCGCGCCGACGTCAAAGACGGCATGGAGCTCAAGGCCGCCCAGACCTTTCTCGGCAAGGTGCTGACGGGCGCACCCTCACCCAACGCGCTCCAGAAGGGCATGTCGCGCGGCGGACCAAACACCGGCGCCATCCCCCGCGCCGGTGGCAACACCAGCGGCATCGCGTTCGCGAACACCGACGAGCTCTTCCAAAAGGCCGGCCTCTACCGCCTGGCCCGCGCCATCGTCATCGACGAGCCCCTGCCGGTGCGGCAGGTGGTGCAGCGCTTCCCGCGGGCCCACGGCCGACTGCTGCTCGACTACATCGAGCGCGCGCGCGAGCGGGAGCTCGACGAAGCCCAGGTCCGCCGCCTGCGCGACCAGATCCTCGACGGGCTCGTGAACCTCTCGCGCCGCGGCAAGATCGATCAGCGCTTCGGCGCCGTGCCCACGCAATTCGAGACCCGCTGATGCCCGCGCGGACAACGACGCCGAAGACCCCGACAACGTCGCCGGAGACGTCGCTGCCGTCGACCTCGGCGGC
>JBKJNL010000113.1:0-8599 GCA_046593615.1 Myxococcota bacterium
CGAGGTGAACGCTGCGCCGGGCAGCTCGTCTTCAAAGGGCGCGAACAGCTCGATGCGGGCGGCGCCGCCTTCGATCAACGCCGACGTCGACGACAACAGGCCGACGCCGTCGAGCGAAAACGCGACGACGGTGTCGGGGCCGGCGGGCTCGAGGGTGGCGATGAGGGTAACGCTCGAGAGGCCGTCGGCGGGCACGCTGTCGGCGCGCTCGACCACGTTCTCGACCACCAGGCGCAACACCGGCGCTTCGGGTGCGCAGCCGAGGCAGGCGACGACGAACAAGCTGGCGGCAACGCGTTTCATGCCGAGGTTGTCGGCGGCGCCGGCGCGGTCGGACCTCGGGCGCCCGGTGGGGTCCCGTCGGCTGATGCGACCTGTGTTGCGATGTAGGTCCAGCCGCTGCGCTTGGTTGTCGCAACGTTGTCGCGCCGTTGTCGCGACGTTGTCGTGTCGTCGTTGCGACGTGGCCGCGACGACGCGCACAGGCGGCTCAGGGCGGGGCGGGGCTGTCGAGGGCCGGCTCGGGGTCGGGGGCCCGCTCGATGCGTTTGAGCTTCTTCAGCTCCGACGACGTCAGCGGCCGCTTGGTCTGCTTGTCGGCGAGGACGAGCTGGTCCTCGCGGTTCCACCAGGCGTCGCCGACCGAGACCGCGTAGCTGCTGACGAGGACCGCCAGGGCGACCTTCTCCGTCCACCACAAGATGGTCTCGGTCTGGGCCTGCGCGGGGCTAAAGGCGCCGCCGTTTGCGTCGGCCTCGGCCTGCAGCGCGTAGGTGCCCCAGAAGCCGACGACGTTCACGACGAGGGCCACGCCCTGGATGCCGCCGTAGAGGGCGCCGCGGCCGAGGTCGCCGTTGGCCAGCTGCGCCAGGCCGAAGGGCACGAACACCACCGGCAACGGCGTCACGCGCACCTGCGTGGTGCGTTCGACGAGGACGCCGCCGTCGTCGAAGTTGTCTTCTTTGGCGCGCGCTTTGCGAATCTCGTCGAGCCGGGCCTTCATCGCCGTCTTCTGCGTCTCGAAGATCTCGACGACGTTGGGCGGCACCTCGAAGGGATCGAGCACGAAGTCGGGATCGATCGACAGCAGGCTCGAGAATTCGCGGGCGGCCTCGCGCTTGTGATCGGGCGTGTCGACGAGCCCGTGGCAGATGCCGAGCATGCGGTGCACCTCGAGCTGGTCGGCCTCGTCGGCGAGCTGCCCGGGCACCGCCAGCTCGGCGATGGCGGCGATGGTGCCTGGACAGTCCCGGTATTCGAACAGGCTCTTGCCGCGCTTGAAGCGTTGGTCGGGCGACTTCAGCTCGGGCGCCGCATCCGTCGGCTCTGCGGTCGTCGTGGGAGCCGCAGGCGTCGTCGTTGTCGGCGTCGTCGCAGGGGGCGTCGTGGTCGCAGGCGTCGTCGGCGCGGGCGTCTTGGTCGGTCGCGGCTCGTCGGCCCGGGCCGCGCTCGCGAGCCCGCTGGCGAGCAGCGTCGCGAGCACCGTCGACACCAACACCGCGCGCACGGCGAAGCTGCCGCCAGCGGCGTCAGCCCGGCGGTGGCACCGGAGGAGCGGGGGTCTCTTTGTCGGCGTCAACGGCGTCGGGTTCTAGCACGACGTCAAGCTCGGTCGTCTCGCCTGCCAGGAACACATGCTTCTTGCGGTAGGCGACGTAGCCCTTCTTGTAGATGAACACCTCGCGCGTGGCCTTGCTCTCTTTGCCGAGGGCCACGACGAGGGGGCGGTCGAGGGTCTTCTGCACCTCCTTGGCCGCGCCCTGGCCGTCGGCGGCGCCACCGACGTCGACAAAGGCGTCCTTGATGTTCGAGCGCACCACCAGCAGCGCCGGGCGCGGGTCGAGGCGGGCCGAGACCTCGGGCGCGGGTCCGTCGGCGAGCACGACGAAGCGCTGCTCGTGCTCTTTGGCCTGCGGGTTCCGGAAGACGACGACGTGCTCACCGACCGCCAGCTGGGCGTCGAAGATCATGGCGCCCTTGGCCACCACGGTGCCGTCGACGACGATGTCGGCCCACGGCTTGACGCGAAAGGTGACGTGCCGCTTCTCGCCGGTCAGGCCAGCGATGGCCGCCGTCGCCGGCACGGCCTGCGCCGTCAGCGGCGGCAACGCGTGCTTCTCGGCGAGCACCACCGGGCGGCCCTGCAGCGGAACGCCGGCCCCCGACAGGTTGGCCATGCGCCCGGCGCGCCGGCGCTTCCTGTCGGCGTCGTCATCGGGGCCATCGCCGGGGCCGCGCTCGCCGGCGCTGTCGCGATCATCGGCAAACGAGGGCTCGCCGCGGGTGGTGCCGTCGTCGACCAGCGCCGCGGCGTCGGGGGCGACGATGTCGCCGGGGCCGCCCGCCAGCGTCTTTTCGGCGGTGGCGGCGTCGTCGACGGCGCGGGCGATGACGACGGCGGCAAACACGAGGGACACGGCCGCGGCCCCGACGAACCAGGTCTGCCAGCGCAGCGGCGTGGGCCGCTCGCCGGTGATGCCCATGGGCGCGGTGGTCGTCGTCGCCTGGTCTTTCGATCCGGCGCGGTTCGACGTGCCGTTCGATCCGGCACCGGTTGGTCCGGGCAGGCGCGCGTCGTCGTCGGTGATCTCGGCGCGGGCGCCGTTGACGCCGATGATGACGCCGTTTTCGCCGCGGTGGCCATCGTGCTCGCCCGCGCCGCCGTGGACAGCATCGTCGTCGCCGACGCGATCGAGCAGGGCCCGGGCGTCTTCGTCGGCGCCGTTGTCGGCGAGCACGCGGTTCAAGCACGACAGCGCCCGCGCGGTCGCGCCGTCGTCGAGGTTCTTCTTGGCCCGCTCGAGGAACGCCGTGCGCACCCGGGCCGCGCAGCCGGGCAGCTCGTTGGCCGGAGCGGCCAGCACCCGACGCAGCAGGGCGTCGTCGACCCCGCCGCTCGCGCCCCCGCCACCGTTCGAGCCCGCGCCGTTCAAGCCCGCGCCGTTCAAGCCGGCGCTCGAGGCCCCGCCGTTCAGGCCCGCGCTCGTCCCCCGGCGCAGGCCGAGGCCGCTCTTCTCGATGACCTCTTCGAGGGCGCCGGCCATCTCTTTGGCCGAGGTGAAGCGATCTTCGGGGCGTGTTGCCAGGCTCTTGGTGATGACCCGCGCCAGCTCGTCGGAGATGTGCTTCGACTTCTGCTGCGGCGGCGCCGCCTTGCCGTCGACGATCTGCTTCAACAGCGCGTGCGGCGTCAGGGCCTCGAAGGGCAGGTACCCCGTCGTCAGCCAGTAGAGCACCGTGCCCAGCGAGAACAGGTCGCTGCGCTCGTCGGCGGGCAGGCCCTCGATGCACTCCGGGGCCATGTGCGCCGGCGAGCCGAGCAGCGTGCCGGTGATGGTCAGGCCGGTCTGGTCGCGCACCTGGGCGATGCCGAAGTCCATCAGCTTCAAGACGCCGTCGTCGCGCACCATCACGTTTTCAGGCTTGAGATCGCGGTGGACGACGCCGTTGTCGTGGGCGTGCTGCAGGGCCAGCGCGAGTTGCCAGACGACCATCGCGCCGACCTCGGGCACCTTCCACAGCGAGGCCCGTTCGGCGTGGCGCTTGAGCGTCTGGCCCTTCACCAGCTCGGCGACGATGAAGCCCTCGTCGGGGAAGTGGCGGATGGCGTCGTTTTCGTCGTCGTCGTGCCCCGATCCCGCGGTCTTGCGCTCGTTCATGGTCGGGCGGTCGCCCGAGAAGTCAAAGACCTTGACGATGTGCGGGTGCTCGAGGCGGGCGACGGCGCGGGCTTCGCGGGCCAGCCGCGTGCGGCACTCGGGCTTCTCGCGCAAGAACGGGTGCAGCACCTTGATGGCGACGTCGCGGGCCAGGTGCTCGTCGCGGCCGCGGTAGACGACCGACATGCCGCCCTGGCCGATGACCTCGAGCACGCGGTAGTGGAGCAGCAGGCGACCCAACAGCGGATCCGGCGGGGGGCCCCGCGGTTCTCCGTTCCGGTTGAGCTCCATGGTCAGCCCCACTGCTCGATCCCCCGCGCCTGTGGCTGTCCGGTGCGACAGCGGTCCCTTTCAGAACGAACGAACCTACCATTGATCCGGCTCAGGCAACCTGCCCGGCGGGGTCGGAATTCGACCGATTTGACGACGTCGCCTCCTTCGGCTTGCGCTTTTGCGACCGCGCCAGAAGCCACCCGCCGTCGCCGCCGCCCGCAGCCGACGTGGCGTGCTCGCGCAGCGACGGAGCGAAGTCAGGCGCACCGGCGAAAAGCCCATCCGACCCCTGGGGACTTCGGGTCGGCGGCACTAGGTTCGGGGCGTGAGCTACATCGCCGAAGCCGTCCAACGTGCGCGCCACCTCGGCGCCACCGCCGAAGCCGCCAACGCCTGGCGCGAGCTGCTGGCCCAGACCCACGTCGACGAAGCCGACTACTCCGACTGGTGCAAAGAGCTCGCGGCCCTCTACGCGCGCCAGGGTCGGCCGTTGGCGGCGGCCCGCGTGCACGAGTACCTGCTCAACGTCGACCCGGCCCTCGAGCTCTACAAGAACAAGGGCACCGCCCGAGACGTCGGCCGCGTGCTGCGCATCGGCAAGCGCCACCGCGAAGCCGCGCTGCGCTACCGCGAGGCCGGCTTGTTCGCCCACGCCGCCCGCGCCGCCGAAGAATCCGGCGACTCCGCCGACGCGCTGTCGTTGTTCGAGCAGCTCGTGCGCCAGAAAGAGGCCACCAACGAGCCCTACCTCGCCGGCCTCGCCGCGCTGAACGGGGGGCGCATGGCGGCCAAGCTCAACCAGAGCGATCGGGCCCGGCAGCTGCTGGCCCTCTGCACCCGCCTGCTCGAGGAAGAGGGCGATCGGCGTGAGCAGACCGGCGACCGCGACGGCGCCTTTCGCTGCTACCTGAGCCTGGTGCAGGTGGGGCGCATCGAGAAATCGTATGAGCCTTTTGCCGAAGGGTACTTGAATTGCATTCGCATCTTGAAAAGCAAGGGTGATCGTTTTTTCACGATTCAGTATTACTACGATTTCATCGCTGCCTCCGACGAGCTGGGTGAGCTGCACAGCGTCGCCGAGCTGCACCGAGAAGCGGGCGAATACGCCAAGCGCGTCGGATTCATCTACGCCGATTACTTTCTGACCGAAGCAGCACAGGCCTGGCTCAAGGTGTCGCGCCAGGCGCAAGAGCGCGGGCAGCCGCCCGAGCTCGTCGAGAACGCCCTGCTGGCGGCGGTCTCGTGCTTCAACCGCGTGCTCGACGACAAGAACGTCGCCGAGTGCTACGGGCAGCTCGCCGGGCTCGAGCTCAGCGACAAGAAGAAGAACCGCTACGCCGAGCTGGCCAAAGACCTCTCTCGCCTGTGGAAAGAGGGCCAGAAGAAGGGCGAAGAGCGCGAGCCGCCGGCGGCGTTCCCCGAGTACTTCCGCCGTCGCCTGCCGGTGCAGGAGATCTGGGTGCGCGATCTGCTCGAAGCCGAAAACGGCAGCGACATCCCCGACGCCATCGGCCGCCTCGTCGGCGACCACAAGAACGTCTGGGAGGTGCAGCGCCGAAAGGCCCTGTTGATCTCGCT
The DNA here is from genome assembly GCA_046593615.1 of Myxococcota bacterium. Classification (GTDB taxonomy): domain Bacteria; phylum Myxococcota; class UBA727; order UBA727; family VGSZ01; genus VGSZ01. Next base: position 5,511 of record JBKJNL010000113.1, read on the forward strand.
GTCGTACGACGACCACCTCGCCGCCGGCGGCGACCCCGAGCGCGTGCCCCCGGCCCTCATCGAGCGCCTCGGCGAGCTGCAACACCCGGCCGCCGTGCGCCCCCTGCTCGCCATGTACGAGCAGGGTGACGAGGGCACCAAGGCCCTCGTCGTCGAGAAGAGCGCGCAGCTCAAGCAGAAGGAGGTCTTTGCCATCATCGACCGCGCCCTTGGCGCCCAGGGCCGCGTGCGCGACGCCGGCGTGGCCGCGCTGCGCCGCATGACCTTTCAGCCGGGGCTCGACTCGCTGGTGCGCGTCTTCAACTCCCACGAGACCCACGACGTCAGGGACGCGGCCTTGAAGTCCGTCGCCGCCGTCGGCACCGACGAAGCCTGCGAATTCCTCCTCGACGTCTTGCGATCGAACACCGGCAACCTCGCCATCAAGGCCAAGGGCCTCCTCGAGCAGCACGCCCAGGAGCGCATGCTCTCGGCCCTCGAGCGCAACAAACGGCAAGAGCCCGACCCCCAGCTGCGGCTGTTCATCGGCCGCCTCGTCGATCGCATCCGCATGCAGCGCGGCGCCGGCCTCTAGCAGCGAGTGCAGAGCTGAGAACGAACGTGGGGATGACGCGGTTGCCGGCGGCCGTTGCCTCTGAAAAGGCGCCCCCATGGTGACGACGACGAACGAGACGACGAAAGAGCTGCTGTTGAAGGACGCCGCCGCAGGCCCGACCGCGTTTCGCGCGGTGCCCAAGACCGGCGTGATCTTCGTGACCAGCGAGGCCGAGAAGCGCGGCTATTCAGGTGGCGACGCCAGCTGGTGCAACCTCGGTCAAGGGCAGCCCGAGACCGGCCCGCTGCCCGGCGCGCCGCCGCGGCTCGATCGCTTGACCATCACCGAAGACGCCTACGAATACGCCCCCGTCGCCGGCCTGCGCGATCTGCGGGCCGCTGTGGCGGATATGGTGAATCGTCGATTCCGCAAGGGAATGGCATCACAGTATTCGGCCGAAAACGTCTCCATCTGCGGCGGCGGCCGCCTCGCCCTCGCCCGCGCGGCGACTGCGTTGGGTGAGGTCAACCTCGGGCATTTCCTGCCTGATTACACGGCGTACGAAGAGCTGCTCGGGGTGTTCCGCCTCTTCAACCCGATCCCGATCCTGCTCGAGAGCGAGCGCCGCTATCACTTCTCCGTCGACGAGCTGCGCAAGGAGATCCTCGGCCGCGGCCTGTCGGCGCTGTTGATGAGCAACCCCTGCAACCCCACCGGCCGCACCATCGCCGGCAGCGAGCTGGCGGCCTGGGTGGCGACATGCCGGGCCCTCGACTGCTGCCTGCTCGTCGACGAATTCTACTCGCACTACATCTGGACCCAGCCCGACGGCGTCTCGTCCGGGGCCGCGCCGATCGTGTCGGCCGCCGCGTTCGTCGAAGACGTCGACAAAGACCCCGTCGTCATCTTTGACGGCCTCACCAAGAACTGGCGCTACCCGGGGCTGCGCATCTCGTGGACCATCGGCCCGAAGAAGGTCATCGAAGCCGTGGCCTCGGCAGGCTCCTTCCTCGACGGCGGCGGCTCACGCCCGGCGCAACAGGCGGCCATCCCGCTGCTCGAAGACGCCGTCGTCGAGGCCGAGACCACGGCCATCCACAAGACGTTCTCGAAGAAGCGCGCGTTCTTGACCGGCGCCCTCGAGCAGCTCGGCGTGCGCGTCGACCTGCCGCCGCAGGGTGGCTTCTACGTCTGGGGCTCGGTCGAGAACCTGCCGGCCTCCGTCGACGACGGCATGAAGATGTTCCGCCGCGCCCTCGAAGAAAAAGTCATCGTCGTCCCCGGCGCGTTCTTCGACATCAACCCCGGCCACCGCCGCTCGAACCGCAAGAGCCGCTTCGAGCGCCACGTGCGCTTCTCGTTCGGGCCGCAGATGTCGGTGCTGCAGACGGCTGTCGAGCGGCTCGGCAACATCATCAAGGGTTGAGACCTCACCCTGTCGAGGCTCACCACCTTCCTGACACTTCCGGCTCATCACCTTCCTGACACTTCCAGCCCGGAGGTGCGTGATGCGCTGGGGTCAGAAAGATGTCGTGGTGCTCAAGGTCAGCTTTGTTCGGGAATTCGATGCGCCCGGAGCGAATCGGGCAGAGGTGTGTCGAAAATATGATGTGAGTCGCGACGAAGGCTACCGAATATCTGCACGGTATAACGCCGAAGGTGTGGCAGGGCTTGAGCCGCGCTCCTCTGCGCCGCGGAGTCACCCAGCTGCCGTCGCTGGCAACGTCATCGAGATGGTTCTCGCGTTCCGCGACTACGGCGAACGGAAGACCTGGGCTGCCGATAAAATCATCGCTGCCTGGAAGGCGAACAGTATCCGTTTGGAGTGCCCATCCCGCGCCACCATCACGCGAATCCTCAAGGCCTACGAGCGCTGCCGGCCCCGCACCCGCCGGCACTCCTGGAGGTCCACCACCAAGCCGCCGCCAGCGGAGTGCTGCAACGACGTGATGGCCTTCGATGGCAAGGGTCTCTGGCGCGGCATCTCGCCGCTCACCGTCGTCGACGTCTACAGCCGCTTCCTCTTCAAGGCCGAGGACGTCGCCATCACCACCGTCAACGTGCAGCGCGTCTGCGACGAGCTCTTCGACGAGTTCACGCCGCCCAGGCGCATCTTCTGTGACGGCGGGGCTCCGTTCGGCGGCTCCGGCGTCGCCCAGCTCAGCACGCTCTCGCTGTGGTGGATCGACCTCGGCATCCACGTCGAGCACGTCGGCAAGCCGCAGCACAACGGCGTTCTCGAGCGACTGCATGGGAGCATCGAAAGCGAAGCATCACGCACCCTCGAGGTGCACGAAGCGCTCGACGCCTTCCGCGACGACTACAATTTCGTTCGGCCTCACTCGGCGCTTTGGCGGTCGAGTGCCCGCCGAGGTCTATCGCCCAACGCCGCTCTCCCGCCTGGTGCCACTCGCCCCCGGCTTCGACGACGAGCGCAGCGTCAAACGCGATGGCTACTTCAAGTGGGGCGGCCATCGGATCTTCCTCACCGAAGTCCTCGCCGGGCGAAAGGTCACCTTCAGGTTCATCGCGCCCCGGCTCTGGCTCGTGCGCT
>JBKJNL010000272.1:0-11807 GCA_046593615.1 Myxococcota bacterium
GTGTTCATCGGCGCCAGCAACGAGCTCGGCGAGATGGAGTCGGGCACCCTCGCGCGCCTCATCGGCCCGGTCGGCGCGGTGGTCGTCGGCGGCGTCGGCACCGTCGTCGTCGTCGCCTTGACGGCCGGCTTTGTGCCGGCTCTGCTGCGCGTCGACAGCCTCGACGAGCTGCGCCACAAGCCAGGCGACAAGCCAGAGACCTAGGCCGCGGGATCGCAGCGGTAGACGCGGCTGAGGGCGGCGTAGACGTCGGGGAGCTTCTTCTGCAGCTGCCGCGGCTTCTCGAAAAAGACCTCGGTGGCCACGGCGAAGAATTCGGCTTCGTTCTCGGCGCCGTAGGCGCGCAGCACGCCGCTGTCGGGGCTCTTCTTCATGGCCAGGTAGGCCCGCGAAAAGGCCGCGGCCCAGGCCCGCACGTCGGCGGGCCGGTCGAGGATGGGCGTGCCGTCGAAGTCACCGTCGGCGGCGTCGAGGATGTGCGCCAGCTCGTGCAGCGTCGTGTCGTGGCCGTCGTTGTCGGTGGCGAGGCCGTGGCGGACGGCGTCCCACGAGAGGACCACGGTGCCCCATTTGTGGGCCATGCCGAGGGTGCGTCCGCCGTCGTCGTCGCGCTTGAGGTCGCCGGGGGCGATGACGACGCTGCCGAGGTCGTCGTAGACGTCGAGCGCCAGGTTGCGCGACATGCGCGCAGCACAGCCGGAGACGACGACGCGCATCTCTTCGCTGACATCGAGGCCGCCGATGCCTTCGAAGCGCTTCTCCCAGGCAAAGACCTTGAGGTGCACGCGGAAGCGCGCGCGCTCGTCGGCGTCCCACGCGGCGGCGAACCCCAGGCGCTGCTCGACGATCGGCACCCAGGCCGCGGGGAAGGGGCGCTCCACGAGCCGGGCGCGGCGCACGCGCCGGAGGATCGAGCCGATCATGCGGGCAACCATGGCCGACTTCGCCCGCGTCGTCGCCACCTCTCATCGCCACCCCTCGTCGCCCCATTGTCGCACTGCGATTTGACGAGGTGCGCCGGGCCGGACGGGGCCGCCGTGCGGTTGCGTCCAAGCCGCGCGCCGAACGGATTCGACGACGACGCAGCGGGTCAAAGGGCGGCGACGGGCCGCGCGGTTGCGTCTTGCGTCGTCGACGACCGTGACCTAACCGCGACGGGTCCACGTTTCACGCTTCAGGAGGTTCCGTCATGTCCGTTTTTGATGAGCTGGCCAAGAAAGACCACGAGCAGGTGATCTTCCTGCACGACGCCGAGAGCGGCCTCAAGGCGATCATCGCCATCCACGACACGACGCTCGGGCCGAGCCTCGGTGGCTGCCGCATGTGGCAGTACGAGAACGAAGAGCTCGCGCTGCGCGACGTGCTGCGTCTCTCGCGTGGCATGACCTACAAGAGCGCCGCCGCCGGCCTCAACCTCGGTGGCGGCAAGGCCGTCATCATCGGCAACCCAAAGGCCGACAAGAGCGAGACGCTGTTCCGCAGCTACGGCCGCTTCGTGCAGGGCCTCGCCGGCCGCTACATCACCGCCGAAGACGTCGGCACCACGGTGCGCGAGATGGAGTGGGTCCGCATGGAGACCGACTACGTCTGCGGCATCTCGCGCGCGCTCGGCGGCTCGGGGGACCCGTCGCCGGTGACGGCGCTCGGCTGCTACGAGGGCATCAAGGCCTCGGTGAAGTGGCAGACCGGCAACGAGAGTCTCGAAGGCAAGAAGGTCGCCGTGCAGGGCGTTGGCGCCGTCGGCTACCACCTCGTGCAGCACCTGGCCCGCGACGGCGCCAAGGTCGTCGCCACCGACATCGACCAGGAAAACCTCAAGCGCATCACCAGCGACTTCCGCTCCGTCGAGATCGTCGCCCCCGACAAGATCTACAGCGTCGACTGCGACGTCTTTGCCCCCTGCGCGCTCGGCGCCGTCATCAACGACGACACGATCCCGCAGCTCAAGTGCGGCATCATCGCCGGCTCGGCCAACAACCAGCTCGCCGACGAAGACAAGCACGCGGCCATGCTCGAGAAGCGGGGCATGCTCTACGCCCCCGACTACGTCATCAACGCCGGCGGCCTGATCAACGTGGCCAACGAGCTTGAGGGATACAATCGTGAACGCGCCGTGCAGCAGGCCGCTTCAATCTATAACATTGTGACGCAGATCTACCAGATCGCGCGCGACGAGAAGATCACGACCACCCGCGCGGCCAACGCGCTGGCCGAGCGCCGCATCCAGCGCCTGGGTCGCATCAAGGGCACCTACACGGGCACGCAGCTCTCGAAGCGCGGACGCGGCGTCATCTGAACGCTGTCACTCCGGGCCCTTGAGTCCGGGCTCTTGAGCCTCGATGCTGCCTCGACGTTGTCGGGGTGGCGCACGATGCCGTGTTCTCACAAGGGGCTTGCGATCGGTCGATCGCAAGAGGTGATTCCATGCAGACTCTTCCGCTCGGTCGCTACCAGGCGACGATCGTCAGCGCGGGCACGTTCGCCCTCGATGGCGGCGCCATGTTCGGCATCATCCCGAAACCGCTGTGGGAAAAGCAGATCCCGGCAGACGATAAAAATCGCATCATGATGGAGACCAACTGTCTTTTGCTGCGCGACGGATCAAAGACGATCCTCATCGACTGCGGCATGGGCACCAAGTGGCCCGCGAAGCAGAAAGAGCAATTCAAGGTCGACACCACGCTGGAGCAGAGCCTCAAAGACGCCGGCGTCGGCGTCGACGACGTCACCGACCTCGTGCTCACGCACCTGCACTTCGACCACGCCGGCGGCGCCACCCGGTTCGATGCCGGTGGTGCCCTGGCGATGACGTTTCAGAACGCGCGGGTGCACGTCGGCCGCCGCAACTGGGAGTGGGCCCACAAGCCCAACGACCGCGACCGCGGCAGCTACCGCGATGAGAGCTGGCTGCCCCTCGACGGGGCCGACCGCGACCGTCTGGTGTTCGTCGACGACACCCACCAACGTGGGCGGGTGCTCGACGACGTCGAAGCGCTGTTCTGTGAGGGCCACACCACCGGGCAGATGCTGCCGCTGGTCGGCGCCCGCGACCAACGCGCGCTCTACGGCGCCGACATGGTGCCGACGCGGGCCCATGTCCGCATCGCCTGGCACATGGGTTACGACCTGCGCCCCCTCGAGGTGATGGAGGAGAAGCGCGTGCTGCTTGGCTTGTGCGCTGACGAAGGCGTCGTCCTCGTGCATGAGCACGAGATGGGCCAGCCGACGTCGTCGATCGTGCGCACGGGGACCGGAGGCAACGGCGACTTCGACGCCGCGCCCCTGGTTCTCCCTGCTTCTCCCATTTCTTCCACCTCTGAAGCCGAGGTGGCCCGTGGCTGACCAGCTCATCGTCAACGTCACGCCTTTTGAGACCCGCGTCGCTCTCATCGAAGACGGCATCACCGCCGAGGTCTTCATCGAGCGTCACCGCGACCGCGGCATCGTCGGCAACATCTACCTGGGCAAGGTGCAGCGCGTGCTGCCCGGCATGCAGGCCGCGTTCGTCGAGATCGGTCTCGACAAAGCCGCGTTCCTCTACGTCGGCGACGTCATCCCGCCGGAAGACCCGCCCGATGAGGAGCCCGAGCACCACACCCACTCGATCGACCACGAGCACCTCGAGACCACGGGCACCTTCGAGCCGACCACCGAGATTCCGATGCCGGTGCTGCCGCTCATGCTGCTGAACGGCGGCTCGGGGCCGGTGCCGATCGCGGTGTCGAACTCGTCGCGCAAGAACAAGCGACCGTCGAAAGATCGGCGCATCGAAGATGTCCTGAAGCAGGGCCAGGAGGTGCTGGTTCAGGTGACGAAAGATGCCATCGGGACCAAGGGGCCGCGGGTCACCTGCAACATCTCCATCCCCGGCCGGCACCTCGTCTACATGCCGACGCACAAGCACATCGGCATCAGCCGGCGCATCACCGACGAGGCCGAACGCGCTCGCCTGCGCGCCAGCCTCGAAGATCTCAAGCCGACGTTCATCGATGAGAAGCACCCCGACGTCGGCGGCTTCGTCGTCCGCACCGTCAGCGAAGGGCTGTCGCGCGAGAAGCTCCAGGCCGACATGGAATTCCTCGTGCTTTTGTGGCGCGACGTCGAAAAACGCGCCGCCGTGGTCGCCGCCCCGGCCCTTGTACAGCCCGAGCTGGATATTGTGTTGCGCACCGCGCGCGATCTGTTCACCACCGATGTAGACAAGCTGGTTATCGACGACGAAACCGTACACGCGATGGTGACCCGCTTCGTCGCGCTGCTCGACCCCGAGCTCTCGCCGCGCGTGCAGCTCTACACGCCGCTGCAGCGCAGCCAGTCACCGCTCTTCGAGCACGAGGGCATCGAGACGGAGCTGTCGCGGGCGATGAGCCGGAAGGTGTGGCTGAAGTCGGGCGGAACCTTGATCATCGATCAGGCCGAAGCCCTGACGGCCATCGACATCAACACCGGCCGCTTCGTCGGCAAGCGCAACCTCGAAGAGACCATCCTCAAGACCAACCTCGAGGCGGTCAAAGAGGTCGCCTACCAGCTGCGCCTGCGGAACATCGGCGGCATGGTGATCATCGACTTCATCGACATGGAGGTCGAGGAGCACCGCGAAAAAGTGCTGCAGTCGTTGAAGTCGTCGTTGGCGGGCGATCGGGCCCGCTGCAACGTCGTCAAGATGAGTGAGCTCGGCCTGGTCGAGATGACCCGGCAGCGCACGCGCGAGAGCCTGGGCCGGCAACTGCAAGAGACCTGCTGGTACTGTGAAGGCCGCGGGGCCCTCAAGAGCAAGCGGACAGTGGTCTACGAGATTTTGCGCAGCCTGATGCGCCAGGCGCCTCGCCTGCTCGAAGAGATCGTCGTCGTCCAGGCTCATCCCGAGGTCGCCGATCTCATGCTCGGCGAAGAAGAAGAGACGCTCGAAGCCGTGCAGAAAATGTGTGGTCGAAAGATCACCGTGCGGCCGCGGGGCTCTTTCCACCAGGAGCAGTACGACATCTTTGGCACGTCGGCCGAGGCCCTCTCGAAGCGCAAGGTCGACAAGTCCGAGAGCAAGGTCGAGAAGCCCGCCTAGACCCTCGGCTCAGGCCGGCGGCAAGCGGTGTTTCAGGTCGGCTGCCACAGCTCGAGCAGGGTGCCTTCGGGGTCGACGACGTAGCCGAACTTGCCCTGCTCGGTGTTTTCCCGGCGGTCGAGCACGTTGTCGCCGCGTTGCTTGAGGTGGGCGAGCAGGGCGTCGAGGTCGTCGACCCGCAGGTTGACCATGTAGTCCTTCGTCGACGGCGCGAAGTACTGGGTGTCGGCGGAAAACGGGCTCCAGATTGCAGAGCCGCGCTTGCCGTCTTTGTCGGCCGGCAAGTCGTCGTGGTCAAAGATGTGGCCCCACTCGCCGCCCATGCCCAGCGCGTCTTTGTACCAGGCGTTGAGCGCCGCCTTGTCTCTGGCCTTGAAGAACACGCCGCCGATGCCGATCACCTTTGCCATGGGAGCCTCCAACGACGTTGTTGGACGTGTGCCCGACAAGCACAACGGCGCCGCACCGTTGCTGCGATTCGCCTTTCGGTGTCGACGTCGAGCAGCTAGCACGATCGGGTGATTTCACTCGACAACATCAGCAAGCAGTACGGCCGCCAGATTCTCTTCATGGAGACCTCGGCCACCATCCAGCGCGGCGAAAAAGTCGGTCTGGTCGGGCCCAACGGCGCCGGCAAAACCACGGTTTTTCGCCTGATCACCGGCGAAGAAGAAGCCGACGCCGGCCAGGTCACCGTCGAGCGCAACGTCAACGTCGGCTACTTCTCGCAAGACGTCGGCGAGATGAACGGCATGTCGGTGTTGTCGGCCGTCCTTGAAGGCGCCGGTCCCGTTGCCGCCGTCATGGACCGCATCAAGGCGATCGAAATTGCACTCGCCGATCCCGATCAGGCCGACGAGATGGAGAAGCTGTGCGACGAGCTCGGCGACGCCCAGCAGAAGTTCGACGCGCTCGGCGGCTACGCGCTTGAGGCCAAGGCCAAAGATATCTTGTATGGCCTCGGCTTCGCCGAAGCGACCATCCTCGATGACGTCGGCAAGCTGTCGGGCGGCTGGAAGATGCGCGTGGCCCTCGGCCGCATCCTCTTGCAAGAGCCCGAGCTGATGCTGCTCGACGAGCCGACCAACCACCTCGACGTCGAATCCATCATCTGGCTCGAAGAGTTCCTGCAGGGCACCGACAGCGCCATCCTCATGACCTCGCACGATCGCGAGTTCATGAACCGTGTCGTGAAGAAGATCATCGAGATCGATTGCGGCGAGCTTACATCGTACACCGGTGATCTCGACTTCTACGAGACGCAAAAGGCCATCCGCGTTCGCGAGCAGCAGGCCCAGTTCGACCGCCAGCAAAAGATGCTCGAGAAGGAAGAGAAGTTCATCGCCCGCTTCAAGGCCCGCGCGAGCCACGCCGCGCAGGTGCAGAGCCGCATCAAGAAGCTCGACAAGATCGAGAAGCTTGAGCCGCCGCGCAGCTTCCAGAAGGTCGACTTCGACTTCAAGAAGCCCGCGCGCTCCGGCGACGACGTCGTCCACCTCGACCGCGTGATCAAGCGCTACGGCGGGCGCAAGGTCGTCGACGTCGACCTGCGCATCCGCCGCAAAGAGCGCTGGGCCGTGATGGGCGCCAACGGCGCCGGCAAGAGCACGCTGTTGAAGATGATCACGGGCACCCTGCAGGCCGACGAAGGCAACGCCCAGCTCGGCGCCAGCGTGAAGCTCGGCTACTTCGCGCAGCACGCGATGGAGCTGCTCCACGAGGACCTGACGGTGTTCGAGACCCTGCAGGGCGACTTTCCGATGGCGACGCAGGGCACGATCCGCAGCCTGGCCGGTTGCTTCGGCTTCCCCGGCGACGACGTCGAAAAATCCTGCCGCGTGTTGTCGGGCGGCGAAAAAGCGCGGCTGGTGCTGGCCCGCATGCTGTTCGATCCGCCGAACCTGCTGGTGCTCGACGAGCCCACCAACCACCTCGACGTGACCACAAAAGACCTGCTGGTCGAGACGCTGTCGGCGTTCGAGGGCACCATGATCTTCGTCAGCCACGACCGCCGCTTCTTGAGCTCGCTGTCGAACCGCGTGCTCGAGCTGACGCCCGAAGGCCCCAAGGTCTACGGCGGCGGCTACGCCGAGTACGTCGTCGCCTCGGGCCACGAGGCTCCCGGCCTGCGCTCGGCGACGGAGAAAAAGAAGAAGCCCTGAGCGCCGTTGCTCCGTTGCAAGGGGCGGCGCAGAAGACGAAGCCGAACACCGAGGTCTTTGCCATGGCTGACGGAAAACGCCGCGGCGCCGATCGCGTCCGCATCAACCGCGAGTTCGACACCATCGAGGAGTTCATCTCCGAGTACGTGAGCGACATCTCGCAGAGCGGTGTCTTCATCCGCAGCGACGACCCGCTGCCGGCGGGCACCAAGGTCGACCTGCGCTTCACGGTCATCGACGAGGACATGGAGACCATCGAAGGCATCGGCGAGGTCACCCGCGTCGTCGCCCCAGGCACGAGCCCGGCACCGGGCATGGGCGTGGTGTTCATCGAACTGACGACGACGTCGTCGCGCCTGGTGCAGCGCCTGCTCACCCGCCGGAAATGAGCGTGGCGCCGCCACCGAGGATGCCGATGAGCCGGATCGATCGCGCCGACATCGACATCGCCGCCTCTGCCTCCGCCGTCTTTGCCGCCTTCCGCGACGGCGCGGCCTACATCGCCTGGCTGCCGCCGGCGGGCATGCGCGGCTCTGTGCTGGAGTGGGAGTTCCGCTCCGGCGGCCGTTACGCCTTCATGCTCGAGCACCTCGACGATGTCGCCGGCAAAAGCGGCGGCAGTCGCGACATCAGCCGCGGGGTCTTTGTCGACGTCATCGACGGCGTCGGCTTCGCGCAGACGGTGCAGTTCGACACCGCCGAGGCGGCCTTTCGGGGCACGATGCGCATCAGCTGGAGCTTCGTCGAGGCCGCTGGCAGCACCCACGTCGAGGTCGCCGCGAGCGACGTCCCCGCCGGCATCACCGCGGCCGACCACGCCATCGGTTTGCGTTCGACACTCGACAACCTCAAGCGCTACGTCGAGTGCCAGGCCGCCGGCTGATCAGGCGGCGCTCTTCTTGGCGTTGGCGCGCGAGTGGAACGGGGCGCTCTCGGCGATGCGCGGGTCGTCGTCTTCGAGGACGGTTCCGACGACGTCGTAGTCTTTGACCTCGGTGATCTCGACGTGGACGACGTCGCCGGCCTTGAGCGCGCGGGTGGTGTTGAAATAGGTCATGCCGTCGATCTCGGGGGCCTGCGACCAGAGGCGGCCCTTCATGACCCACTCGTGCTCTTCGCTGCTGCCTTCGACGATGGCTTCGTGGACCGAGCCCACCAGGCGCTCGTTGTTCTGCTCGTGGATCTTGCGTTGCTTGCGCATGAGCTTGTCGAAGCGCGTGCGCTTGATCGCGTAGCCGAGCTTGCCGTCGAGCTCGTAGGCGGCGGTGCCTTCTTCGTCGGAGTACTTGAAGACGCCGAGGCGCTCGAACCGGACCTCGCTGGCGAAATCCATCAGCTTCTGGAAGTCGTCGTCGTCTTCGCCGGGGAAGCCGACGATGACCGTGCTGCGCAGCACCGCGTGGCGCACCTTCTGGCGCACCTCGGTGAGCATGGCGCCGAGCTTCTTCTGGTCCTTGCCGCGCTTCATGCGCAGCAGCATGCGGTCGCTGCCATGCTGGGTCGGGATATCGAAGTATGGCAAAGCGTTCTTCACCGAATCCATCGACGACAACAAATGCTCAGAGAGCGTGCGCGGATACATGTACATGCATCGCACCCAACGGATGCCTTCAACCTGACCCAGCGCATCGAGCAGCTGGGCCAGCGTCGGACGCGCGCCGTCGGGGCCCTTGATGTCATGGCCGTAGCCCGTGAGATCCTGCGCGATGAGATTCAGCTCGACGACGCCGTCGGCAGCCAGGTGCCTGGCCTCTTGCACGAGGTCGGCGATCTGCCGGCTGCGCTGCTTGCCGCGCAGCGTCGGGATGATGCAAAAGGCGCAGGCGTTGTCGCAGCCTTCAGCGATCTTGAGATATGCCGTATACTTCGGCATCGAGTTCTTGCGAGGAAGATCACATCCTGCGACGAACGCGAGGTCGGTCGTCACCATGTTCTTGTTGGCGTCGGTCATGATCAACAGCTGGCCGGCATCCTCGGGCGGCATCGGCAGCTCGGGCAGGTCGGGCAGGATGTTGAGCAGGCGTGACTTCTTCACAGGCGGCGGTGCGCCGAAGCCGAAGCCGGCCAGCACCTCGCCGATCTTCTGGTAGTCGCTGGTGCCGAGAAAGGCGTCGACCTCGGGCAGCTCCTTTTCGAGCTCGCCGACGTAGCGCTGGGCCATGCAGCCGCTGACGATGAGCTTCGCGCCGGTGGACGCCTTCAAGGCGCCCATCTCGAGCACCGACTCGATGGACTCCCGCTTGGCTTCACCGATGAAGCTGCAGGTGTTGACGATGATGGCGTCGGCGTCTTCGGCGTGTTCGACGACGGTGTGGCCGCCGGCGAGCGACAAACCGAGCATGTGCTCGGCATCCACCCGGTTCTTTGGGCAGCCCAGCGAGACGAAGTGCACTTTGGCCATGACGACGTCGTAGCCCACCGATCGCAGGGGGCAATGCGGGTCGCCGTCGACGACGACGCTGCCAACGGTGGCGCGGGACAGGTGTCCGCAGTGACGCCGAAGAATGAAAAAGGCCCCGTCGAACGGGGCCTTTTCCAATTTCTGTGACGATGCCGTCTGTGCTCAGCCGTCGCTCAGAGCTTCACGCCCTTGAGCTTGTCGGCGAGGGAGTTGAGGCCGCCGGTCTGGGCCTGCTCCTTCTTTTTGTAGTCGTTGTAGGCCGCACGCGTGTCGTTCTCGACGGCGGCGCGCATCGACACGCTGACCTTCTGGAAGCGACGATCGAAAGCGCGAACCTCGACCTCGATCATTTGGCCCATGCGGACAGCGTCGCCGCCGCGCTCGACCGCGTTGCCCTCTTTGTCGAGGAGGTCACGCCACGAGCAGTAGCAGGAGAGGCCCGGCTCGACCTCGATCTGGGCGCCCTTGTCGTCGACGCGCAGCACCTTGAGGGTGTGGCGCGTGCCGGGGCGGTACTTCTTTTCCCAGGTGTCGAACGGGTTGTCTTGCGTGCGCTTGATCGAGCACGAGACGCGCTGCTTGTGGGCGTCGACGCTCATGACGACGGCTTCGACCTCCTGGCCGATGGTCAACAGCTCCGACGGGTGCTGCGGGTGCTTGGTCCACGAAATTTCGCCGATGTGCACGAGGCCGTCGACGGAGTCGGCGAGGGCGATAAAGGCGCCGAACTCGGCCAGGCTCTTGACCTTGGCCTTGACGACGGTGCCGGCCGGGAATTTCTCGGCGACGGCTTCGAAGGGGTTCTTTTCGAGCGCGCGCGTCGACAGCGACATGCGGCGGTTTTCGGCGTCGAGGCCGAGGACCTTGACCTCGATTTCCTGGCCGATGCTGAACTTCGCCGAGGGGTGCTTGACCTTCTGGTAGCTGATCTCTGAGATGTGGATGAGCCCTTCGATGCTGTCGTTGCCCGCCGCGTTTCCCGACGCCGTCGGCAGCGGCAGCTTCACGAACACGCCGAAGTCGGCGAGGCCGGTGACGATGCCCTTGACGACGCTGCCTTCGGCGAACGGACCGCGGACCTCGGCCCACGGGTCGGTGCGCAGCTGCTTCAAGCCAAGCTTGAGCTTGCGCTCTTTGACCTGGATGACCTTGACCTCGATCTGCTGACCGACCCTGAGGTGCTGCTCGATGCGGCCGCGGCCGTCGTGGGTGATGTCGTCACGGTGCAACAGGCCGTCGAGGCCGTGGACGTCGACGAACGCCCCGTAGGGCATGATGCTTCTGACGACGCCGGTGACGACGTCGCCTTCTTTGATCGTGCTGAGCTTCTCTTTGGTGTCGCGATCACGCTCGGCGAGCAGCGCGGCCTTGCGCGACACCACGATGTTGCCGCGCTCGACGTCGACTTCGCCGACGCGGAACATGCCGACCTGGCCGACGATCTTCTCGCCGCGTTGCGGGCCGAAGCGCGACAGCGTCGCCTGGCTGGCGGGCAGGAACGCGCGCACGGCGCCATCGCCGACGCCGAACATCTCGTCGGTGAACAGCGCGACCGAGTAGCCGCCTTTGACCTCGCGGACGACGGCGCCGGGCACGCCGTCCTGGTTCACGGCGGCCTGCATCTCTTCGAAGCGCATCAGGTCACGGGCCTGCTTGGCCGACGCGATCGCCAGCGGCGGGCCGGCGGGCAGGTCGGTGCCGGGGACCGACGGCGCCGGCGGCGGGGGATCGCCAAGCCGCACCTGGATGGTGTTGCCGAGCGTGAGGTCGGGGCACTCTTCAGGCTTGATGAGGGCCTTGACCGGCTCGTGGCCGAGGGCCTTGACCTCGACGACGACGGCCACGGGCGTGACCTCGACGATGATGGCGTCGTGCACCGACTGCCACAGCGGCATGCCAGCGACGGCGGCCAATTCGTCGACGTTGAAGCGGGGGGGCGACAGGTCGAGCTTGCGACCGCGGTGATCGCGGCGGGGCTCATCGCGGTGACCGCCGCGCTCGGCGCCGCGATCGCCACGGGGGCCGCGCTCGCGACGACGTCCACGGCCTTCGCCGCGTCCGCCGTCAGCCCCGCCGTCAGCACCGCCTTCGGCACCGCCTTCGGCACCGCCGTCAGAGCCTTCGCCAGCAGCTTCGACCGCGTCGCCGTCGCCATGGGTGCCGCCGTCGGGGTGGCCGGCGTCGG
>JBKJNL010000297.1:0-2999 GCA_046593615.1 Myxococcota bacterium
CGCCAACGGCCACACCGGCGACACCAATCACCCCGACGACGACGACGACGACGTCGACAACGACGACGGCCTCGCTGCCCGTGCAGACCACGCCGCCGGCGCGCGGTGGCGGCATCAACCTGCTCAAAGGGTCGCCGCTCAAGCCGAGCGCTCCGACCAAAGCGACCGCGCCGAAAGACGGCCGCCTCGAGCGCGACGTGGTGCCGACCCGGCAGCAGATCGACCTCGTCGTCGACCCCAGCCAGGAGAGCTACCGCGGCAGCGTCGTCATCGACGTCGACGTCAAGTCGCCGCGCACGACGCTCTGGCTGCACGCCCGCAAGATGACGGTGCAAAAGGCGACGGTCACCGCCGGCGGAAAATCCCAAGACGGCGCCTTTGCCATCGTCGACGACGTCGACGGGCTGGCCGCGCTGCGCGTGGTGCAGGCCGTCTCGGGCCCGGTGACCGTGCGCCTGGAATTCACCGCCGCGTTCCACGACGACCTCGTGGCCCTCTACCGGGTCAAGGCCGGCGACGACTGGTACGTGTTCACGCAGTTCGAGGCCCTGTCGGCGCGCGAGGCCTTTCCGTGCTTCGACGAGCCGGGCTTCAAGATCCCGTTCTCGATGTCGTTGACCCACCCCTCGAACGTCAAGGCCATCGGCAACACGCAGGTCCTGAGCGCCGAAGTGATTGGCGCGCAGACGAAGACAACGTTCACGACGACGAAGCCGCTGCCGACCTACCTGCTGGCCCTGGTCGTCGGACCCTTTGACATCGTCGACGGCGGCTTCGTTCCGCCGGCCCTCGATCGCAAGCAGCCGCTGCCGGTGCGGGCCATCACCGTGAAGGGCAAGGGCGGCCTCGTGAAGAGCACGCTCAAAGACACGGCCCTCGTGCTCGCCGACCAGGAAAAGGCGTTCGGCATCGGCTACCCCTACGACAAGCTCGACATCGTCGCCGTCCCCGACTTCAGCGCCGGCGCCATGGAGAACGCGGGCCTCATCACCTTTCGCGACTCGCTGCTGTTCGTCGACGACCAGAGCCCCATCGGCGCCCAGAAGAGCGCGCTGGCCGTCATCGCCCACGAGCTCGCCCACCAGTGGTTCGGCAACCTGGTGACCATGGCCTGGTGGGACGACCTGTGGCTGAACGAGGCCTTTGCCACCTGGTTCGGCACCCGCACCGTGCAGCGCGTGCGCCCGGCGTTCGACGGCGACACCGACCTGCGGCAGACGGCCAACCGGGCCATGGGCGAAGACAGCCTGGTGTCGGCCCGCCAGATCCGGCAGCCGATCTTGAACCGCGGCGACATCAGCAACGCCTTTGACGGCATCACCTACAGCAAAGGCGCCGGCGTCATCACGATGTTTGAAGAGTACATTGATCGGCAGAAGGGCAAGGGCACATTTGCCAAGGGTGTCACGGCGTACCTCGAGGCCCACCGCTTCGGCTCGGGCACGACCGCCGACTTCCTGCAGGCCATCTCCCAGGCCGCCGGCTTCGACATCGCCCCCGCGTTCTCGACGTTCCTCGACCAGCCCGGCGTGCCGCTCGTGCAGGCCAGCTGCGCGGTCAACGACAAGACCGGCGGCCCGCCGACCATGAGCGTCAGCACCAGCCGCTTCCTGCCCGTGGGCAGCACCGGCGATAAAAACAAGCAGTGGGACATCCCCATCTGCCTGTCTTTCGAAGCCAACAGAAAGCCGACTGTCGTGTGCTCGCTGGTGAAGACCGGCACCGGCCGCATCGAGCTGCCGCTCCAGAACGGCAAGCGCGAGTGCCCGAAGGTCGTGCATCCGAATGCCGACGGCGCCGGCTACTACCGCTTCGCCATGCCCGGCGCCGAGCTGCAGGCCCTGGCCAAGACCACGGCGGGCATGAGCACTGGCGAGCGGCTGTCGTTTTCGTCGGCGCTGCGTGCGGGCTTCTCAGCGGCCACCACCGATTTCCAGAGCACGCTCACCGCCGCCAGCGCCCTCGCTGGCGACCGCGAGCCGGGCGTGGCGCTCACGGCTTCGAGCCTGTTGTGGTTCGCCCGCGAGGTCGCGCTCGACGACGGCAGCAACGACGACGGCGCGCGGGCCAAGGTCAAGACGCAGACCGTGAAGCTCTACCAGCCGCAGCTGAACAAGCTGGGCTTCGTCGACCGCAAGAAAGACACGCCCCTCGACCGCGAGCGTCGCGCCGCGCTGTTCGGCACCGTCGTCAACGCCGAGGGCCCGCCGCTCTCGATCGCGGTCATCGCCGGCAAAGAGATCTTCACCACCGGCACCACCAAGAAGCTGGCGGAAGACCTGTGGCCGACGGCGCTGTGGGCGGCGGTCGAGCACGGCCAGATCGACGCCGCCACCTGGGACGCCTGGCTCGTGTCGACAAAGGCCGAGCCCGATCCGCGGCTGCGCTCGTGGCGCCTGCGGGCGTTGGCGTCGACGACGACGACGGCGCTGTCGCCAAAGGCTCTGGCGCTGATCTTCGACGCCGACCTGCGCGTCAACGAAAAGACCGCCGGCCTGTGGGGCCAGCTCTCCGACCGCCGCACCATCGACGGCGCCTTTGCCTTTGTCACCACGCGCTACGACGACATCGCCGCCAAGCTGCCGGAAGACTGGCGGCCGGGCCTCGCCGAAGGCTTCTCGGGCTACTGCGACGAGAGCAAAGCAAAGGCGGTCGAGGCGTTTTTTGCGCCCAAGGTGAAGACCACGCCGGGCCTCGACCGGGCGCTGGCCCAGGGCCTCGAAGAGATCCGCCTGTGCGTCGCCAGAAAAGCCGCGCACAAAGAGAGCGTGAAGAGAGCGTTCCCGAAGTAGCGCGGGGCGCCGGACCGGCGCGTCGCCAGCAGCGTGAGCATCGAAGCCGCGGCGACTGCTGCCTCGACACAGCAGCCGAAGAAGGATCCGGCCGCGGTGGCCGGATCTGACGGCTCGGGCAGTCTCTTCTGCATGAACCACACACCTGCGCTCGTGCTGCTTGCTCTCTCGCTCGTGTCGGCCTGCGCCCCGCCCCGTGACGCGCCC
>JBKJNL010000814.1:0-7203 GCA_046593615.1 Myxococcota bacterium
GTGTGGGCGACTCGAATGGACCCCGGCCCGAACAGAAGCGGCACCCCCCAGCGGTCGAGCAGCGGTACGTCGGTCGTAAAGGCAAAGACCGCCGTCTCGAACCCGGGCACGGTGCGCATCCGCACCTCCGCGACCCGCAGCACCTCTTCAGACTCCACGAGGGGGGCGAGCGGTCGGATCGCCTCGAGCACCGCCTCCGGGGGTCCGACGGTGCGAAAGACGAGCTCAGCCGACGCACTGGGTGAGATCACGTTCGGCGCGACCCCTCCCTCGATCATCCCCACGCTGTAATGTGTCGTCCCCATCAGCTCGTCGGAGGGGAGCGGCAGCGACCGCAGCCTGACAAGGGCATCCACGAGCTTGTCGATCGCCGATTCCCCCTCGTCGGGATAGGCGGAATGCGCGGCGCGGCCCGTCGCGCGCAGCCGCAGCCGCAGCACGCCCCGGGTGGCGACGCCGAGCCGATTGTCGGTCGGTTCGCCGTTGATCAGGAACCGCGAGCCGGGCGCGATCGTGTTCGCCGCGGCTGCGCCGTCGCTCCCCCGCTCCTCGCCGGCCACGAACAGCAGGCCGACACGCCGCTCGCCGGCCGCCCGCATCCGCTCCGCCGCCGCGACCTGCGCGGCGATGATGCCCTTGGCGTCGCAGGCGCCCCGTCCAAACAGGCGGCGGCCTTCGAGACGGCTGGGAAAGAACGGCGGCACGCAGTCGTAATGCGTGGACAGGACGACCGCCGGCGGGTCCAGCGTGGCGATGACGTTCGCACATCCGCGCTCGAGCGGCTGCTCGACGACGGTGTATCCGAGGTCGCGCAGGGCGCGGGCGAGCCATACGCCGGCCGCCGCCTCCTGCCCGGTGGTCGAGTCGATGTCGATGAGCGTGCGCGCGAAGCCGACCGGATCGAACGGCATGCTCACCGAAGCCCGTCTTCGAGCGCGGTCCTCGCGTCGGTCTTCTCGTCGCGGTACTTGACGATGATGGGCGTGGCGACGGCGAGGCCCCATTCGAGCCCCGCACCGGCCGTGAGCGGGCGCGTGCCGGGAACGACGACGGCGCCTTCCGGGACGACGAGGGGACCGTCCGACGGCCGGATGATGCGGGCGTTCGGAACGTCGTAGATGGGCGTCGAGCCCGTCAGGATGGTGCCAGAAGCCAGCACGGCGCGCCGCTTGATGATGGCCCCTTCGTAGATGCCGCAGTTCCCGCCGACGAGGACGTCGTCTTCGATCACGACCGGCAGCGCGCCGACCGGCTCGAGCACGCCGCCGATCTGCGCGGCCGCCGACAGGTGCACGCGCTTGCCGATCTGCGCGCAGCTGCCGACCAGAGCGTGGCTGTCGACCAGCGTGCCTTCGTCGACGTATGCGCCGACGTTGATGTACGCGGGCGGCATGATGGTGACGCCGGCAGCGACGTAACAGCCGCGGCGGACGCTCGATCCGCCGGGCACCACCCGCACGCGATCGATGGGCGCGAAGCCGCGCACCGGGTAGGTGTCTTTGTCGATGAAGGGCAGGCTCGAGTCGCCCATCTCGACGAGCCGGCCGAGCTTGAAGCCAAACAAGATGCGCTTCTTGACCTCGGGGTTGGCCGTCCACGTCCCGTCTTCGCCACGCGTGGCGGCGCGGACGTGGCCCTGCTCGAGCAGCCCGAGGAAGTGGCGAAAGGCGACGCGCGCTTTGCCGGCGACGTCGTCTTTGGCGAGCTCGTCGGCGGAGAGCGCGAGGTAGGGGTCGACCTCGGCAAAGACAGCGGCGACCGCGGCGTCGAAGCCGGAGCCGGTGGCCGAAGCGAGAGGAGCGTTGTGGGTCATTGTTTCTCCATGAGGCGCAGGGCCATGCGCTCGTAGGCGACGGCGGCGTCGTCGAGGTCTTTCAGCTTCACGCGCTCGTGATCGGTGTGGGCGTCGAGGATCGAGCCCGGACCGAACAACAACGGCGCGCCGTGTCGGGCCGCGATGATGGGCGACAGGTGCGGCACGTCGGAGCCAAAGGCCACGATGCACGTGTCTTCGCCGGGCACAGTGTGCAGCTTGCAGGGCGGCGCCGACGTCAGCACCTTGAGCGACGTCGACGACGTCAGCAGCGAGCGGACCGTGGCCAGGATGACGTCTGGGTCTTCGGTGGGCCGCATCATGATCTTCGCGCTGGCGTGGGGCGCGATGACGTTCTGGGCGACGCCGCCGTCGACGACGCCGACGTTCAAGGTGGTCGTGCCGTATTCGGTGGTCGGCCACGATGCCGACGTCAGCTTGTGCAGGTCGCCGATGAGCTGGTGCACGGCGGAGTGGCCGGCCTCGGGATAGGCCGAGTGCGCGGCCTTGCCCTTGACGTCGAGCTGGAAGGCGAGGACGCCCTTCATGGCCCGGCACAACAGGCCGTCGGTGGGCTCGCCGTTGATGAAGAACTTCACGTCGGGAACGAAGCCGGAGACGGCGGCGTGCTTGGCGCCGTCGCTGTTGGTCTCTTCGCCGACGACGAAGAGGACGGCGACGTTCTGGCCGGCGCCGTCTTTGCGGGCCAGCAGGCGCTGCCAGGCGATGATCATGGCCGCGGCGATTCCCTTGGCGTCGATGACGCCGCGCCCGTGGATCTCGTCGCCGACGATGGTGGGCGCGATGAACGGCGGCACGGTGTCGATGTGCGTCGTGAAGAGCAGGTCGACGGGCCGTCCTTTTTCGGCGACGGCCAACAGGTTGTCGCGGCCGGTGATGCCGCCGACGTTCTGTCGCGTGACGTGCGCGCCCAGCTTCGTCAGCCGGGCGGCGAGGTCGTCGACGACGCCGGCCTCCGTGCCCGTGACCGAGGGGATGGTGCAGAGCTCAAGCGTGAGGTCGACGACGTCGCTGTGGGATCGGGGAGGAACAGACATGCGCCCCGCTACCCGCAAGAGCGAAAACGGCCAACGGAGGCTCGTCGTTGCAGCGCGAAAACCAGCGGCGACAGGACCGCGGCGGGTTGCATCGGGCGCCTGACGGATGGGTGCGACATGTCGCATCGTCACCTTCCCGGATTATGCGAACCAAGATTCGCCCTAAATCCCCACTCATGCGCCACCACAACCAGATCGCTCGCATCTCCCTGGCATTCGTCGTCGTCACGCTCGGCAGCGTTGGCTGCGCCAACGAGCTGGACGTGAAGCCGGTCCACGAAGACAGTGCCGAACACGACGTCGCATTCGTCGGCCAGGACGACGAGCTGCTGGGTCAGCTGACGCTCGACGAAGAGGGCTGGTCGGTGACGCCCGTGCTCGAGCGCGACGAGCTCTTCAACCGCGTCGCCTTTCGCTACGACGCGAACACCTCGATGACCGTGCAGGTCCGCGCCCGCCACGATGGCCTGATGGGTGACTGGGTCGAGGCGACGCTCACGTACCAGGACGAAAGCGCCAACAACGCGCACGCCGACGTCGGCGACGACGCCGAAGCCGCGCAGCTGCGCTTCATGCTGCCCGAAGACACCGGCCTCACCTTTCTGGCCGTCGAGACCTTCAACTTCGCGCCCGCCGTCGAAGAAGAGGCCGTGCTCGACGCCACCACCTCGGAAGAAGACACCCAGGGTCTGGCCGCCGACGGCATCGTCGTCACCCGCAGCCAGTGGGGTGCTCGCCCCCGGTCGTGCGGTCCGCGCCACACGCCGCGCATGCTGACGGTCCACCACACCGTCACGCCCAACAACGACTCGATGTCGATGCCCGCGCGCATGCGCCAGATCCAGGCGTTTCACATCGACGGCCGCGGCTGGTGCGACGTCGGCTACCACTTCCTCATCGGCCAGGACGGGAAGGTCTACCAGGGCCGCGTCGAGAACATCATCGGCGCCCACGCCAGCAACGCCAACACCAACAACGTCGGCATCTCGTTCATCGGCGACTTCACGTCGAAGGTCCCGCCCGACAACATGCTGAACGCCGCTGCGCGCGTCATGAAGGCGATGTCGCGCACCTACGGCATCGCGCTCAACCGCACGCAGGTGAAGGGACACCGCCAGGTCGGCACCACGGCGACGTCGTGCCCCGGCCAGAAGCTCTACGACCGCCTGCAGATTTTGATCGACAAGGCCAAGGGCGCCGCGAGTGGCGGTGGCTCCGGCGGCGGCTCCTCGGGTGGGGGCAGCACGACCGCCGACTTCTGCGGCGCGTCGCGCACCGGGTATTGGTGCTCGGGCAACTCCGTCGTGCAGTGCAGCAGCGGCCGCGAAGTGGCCCGCACGCGCTGCGACACCAGCTGCCAGGTCATGCCCGCGGGCACGGCCGACCGCTGCACGCCGACGTCGACGCCGCCGCCGGCGAGCCCGGCCCCGCCGCGCTTCTCCGACGTGCCGCGCGATCACTGGGCCTACGCCGCCATCGAAGCCCTCGCGGTCAAAGGCGCCGTCGGCGGCTGCGGCAACGGCAAGTTCTGTCCCGACGGCAAGCTGACCCGCCAGGGCGTCGCCAAGATCATCGGCACCCTCGAGAGCGGCGCCGTCGACCTCGCTGGCGTCCCGACCTTTGGCGACGTGCCGACCGAGCTGCGCGCCTTTGCCCGTGAGGTTGTGGCCCGCGGCATCATGGAGAAGTGCGCCGGCGGAAACTTCTGCCCCAACGGCCCCGTCTCCCGCGCGGCCATGGCCGTCTACGCCCGCCGCGCCAACGACATGACCAACTTCACGCCGGGCTCGCCGACGTTCCGCGACGTGCCCGCCAACCACTGGGCCGCCGGCGCCATCGAGCGCATGTTTGAGCGCGGCATCGTCTCGGGCTGCAGCAGCAACCCGCGCAACTACTGCCCCAGCGACGACGTCAGCCGCGCCCAGGCGGCCCGCATGGTGGCGCGCAGCTACGGGTTCGTGAACTGACCGGTCGCAACCAGCCTTCGACCGTCACAATGAGAGAGGGAGGCCGTCGGCCTCCTTTTCTTTTGCTGTCTCGTCGTCGACGGCGGCGCAGGCGTCGTCGTCGGTGCTTGCGCTAGCGTGCGCCCATGATTCGCGATGAGCTGCCCTACCTCGAAGCCCTGGCCCGCCGATTTCCCAACCGCGATGCGGCCATCGCCGAGCTCGCCCACCTCGAGGCGGTGTTGACCTTGCCCAAGGGCACCGTCCACGTCGTCAGTGACGTCCACGGCGAGCACAAGAAGCTGAGCCATGTCATCAGAAACGCCTCGGGCTCGCTGCGGGTCCTGGTCGACGAGGTCTTCAAGGGCGCCACCGACGCCGAGCGCAAAGAGATCCTCAGCGTCGTCTATTACAGCGAGCAGACCTGGGCCCACCTCGGCGTCGACAAGCTCAAGGAGCCCGCGCGCGAGGCCTGGTTCCTGGCGACCCTCGAGAAGCTGCTGACCCTGGGCCGCGCGTTGACGACGACGTGGAGCGCGCGGGCGGTCGAGCGCGTTTTCCCGCACCCCTACGAAGAGATGTTCCGCGAGCTGTTCTCGTCGAGAAAGCGAGCCGACGCCAACACCTACCGCCGGGCGCTGGTGCAGCCCTTCCTGCAGCGCGGCAAGGCCAAAGACCTGCTGCGTTTGACGTCGCGCGTGGTGCGCAACCTCAGCGTGTTTGAGCTCATCGTCGCCGGCGACCTCGGCGACCGCGGTCCGCGTTTGGACAAGGTCGTCGACGTCCTGCAGAAGCAGCCCAAGGTCGCGATCGCCTGGGGCAACCACGACGTCAGCTGGATGGGCGCCTGCCTCGGGCAAGAAGCGCTGCTGTGCACGGTCACCCGCATCTCGCTGCGCTACGGCCGCACGCAGCAGCTCGAAGAAGGCTTCGGCATTCCGCTCGAGCCCCTCGAGAAGTTGGCCCGCGACGTCTACGGCGACGACCCGGCGCTCAAGTGGAAAGCCAAGGGAGACGTCGGCCGCGACCCGCTCGTCGTCGCGCGCATGCAAAAGGCCATCTGCGTCTTGCAGCTCAAGCTCGAAGGCCAGGCCGCCGCGCGCAACCCCGACTTCGGCATGGACGACCGCCGCCTGCTGCGGGCCATCGACTTCGAACAGAAGACCGTCACGGTCGGCGGGCAGGTGTATCCGCTGCTCGACGGCCACCTGCCGACGGTCGACCCGGGCGATCCCGAGAAGCTCTCGGTCGACGAAGAGCGCTGCCTCAAGGCGCTCAAGGCGTCGTTCACGTCGTCGCCGGTGCTGTGGCAGCAGATGCAGTTTGTGCGCAGCAAGGGCGCGATGTTGCTCAAACGCGACAACAACCTGATTTTTCATGGATGCTTGCCAGTCGATGACGCGGGCCGATTTTTGTCTTTCAAGGTCGACGGCCCGCTGGTCGGCGGCAAGGCCATGTTCGACGCCTACGACCGCGTCGTGCACCGTGCCTTTCGTGAAAAACGACCCCGTGACCTTGACCTTCTCTGGTATCTCTGGACGGGCCCGACCTCGCCGCTCTTTGGTAAAGATAAAATGGCGACCTTCGAGTCCCATTTTGCAGGGGCTCGCCACCCACAGACCGGCGAGCTGGTCGCCGACGACCACGCCAAGCACGAGACCAAGGGGGCCTACTTCGCCCTGGCCCACGACCCGGCCTTTTGCCGCCGCGTCTTTTCCGAGCTCGGCGCCGATCCGAGGATCGGCTTCATCGTCAACGGCCACGTGCCGGTGAAGCTCGAAAAGGGCGAGACGCCGCTCAAGAAATCGGGGATGGCCATCACCATCGACGGCGCGTTCTCCGAGGCCTACGGCGACAAGGGCTTCACGCTCATCCTCGAGGCCGGGCGCACGGCGCTGGCCGAGCACCACCACTTCGAGTCCGTCGACGACGCCGTCAAAGCCGGCGCCGACATCGTGCCGCGCGTCAGCGACCTGCGCGTCTACGACAACACCCGGCTCGTCGGCGAGAGCGAAGCCGGCGACGCCATCCGCAGAGAGATCGAGGCCCTCGAGGCCCTCGTGCGCGCGTTCGACGAGAACCGCATCACCGAAGCGGCGTCGCAAAACTGAAGCGCATCAGGCCGCTGGACGACGTGGGCGACGTGGGCGAAGTAGGCGACGACCGACGAAAGTCGGCGGATGGCGGGCCGGATTGTTTCCTGTGAACACCGACGAATGAACCCTGCGCCGCGCGCATCGACAGGCCCAACCGCAACGTCGGTTCGATCGCCCCTGCGCTGCGCTCGCAGACAGTGCTGCCTGTGCGCAGCAGCAACGCGTTGTGCCTGCCGCGCACACCCGGTGCGGGACGTCACAAAATTCCGTCGGCGCGGTGGCTTCCGGAC
>JBKJNL010000881.1:0-5573 GCA_046593615.1 Myxococcota bacterium
GGGCAGCGAGCTGTCTTCGGAGATCGACGGCGCCTGCACGACCGCGGTGGCCAGGTTGGCGGCGTCGCCGAAGTCGTCGAAGCCGTCGGAGGCGTCGTGGTCGGCGATGCCGCCAACCTGGCCACCGCCGTCGTGCAGGCGCCGTCGATCTCCGAAGACAGCTCGCTGCCCGGGCTCGACGGCGGCTTCGCCGACAGCGGCTCCGACGCCTCCGGCGGCGACGACGACGACCTGCTGAACATCAACGAGGCCCGGCGGGTCGGCGTCTTTGCCGATGCCACCAACACCGCCCAGAAGGGCCCGCCACCCCGAGCCGGCAAGACAAACGCGCCGGGCGGGCCGCCGTCGAACCTCTCCGACCTCGAAGACTTCGACGCCCCCGGCATCGACGACCTCGCCGACAGCCGCGTCGAGCCCCGCCCGATCCTGCCGTCGTTGCCGTTGCCGCCGCGCCCGGTTGCCGAAGGAGCCGGCGCCCGGGCGGCGCCGCCGGCGCTGCCGTCGATGTCCGAGGCGTCGCTGCCGTCGTTGTCGTCGTTGTCGTCGTTGGGCTTCTCCGATCGCGAAGGCTCACTCAACGACGACGAGCGCGCGGCCATGAGCGGCGGCGTCTGGGACGACAGCGCGGCGCCCGAGCACCCACTCGGCGGCGCGACCGCGGCCACCGGCGCCACCGCAGGCACCGCGGCTGAGGGCGCCGACCGAGGCACCGGCGTGCGCGTGCGCGGCGACCTGTCGACGTCGCTGTCGGACCTGCTCGGGCCCTCGGTCGCCGACGTCGACGCGGACGACTCCGTCGATCCGGACAACGAGCCCACCAGCCGCCCGGCCCGGCGGAAGCTGTCTCCGCAGCCCGCACGGGCCGCCGACAGCGAAGCCGACGACAACGAGCCCACGGCCTTTCGGCCTCCGCCGGCGCCGATGGCTGCGGTGCTGCCGCCCGCCCCCTTCAGCGCGGCGGGTCTTCAGGGTCGCTCGGGCTCGCCTCGGCCCGTGGCCGACCCGCTGTCGGCGTCGGCGGCCCTGTCGCCGGCCCGCGCCGCGCCGCCGCTGACCCCGATGCTCGAGCCCTCGCGGCCGCCGCCGGCGCACGTCTCGCGCTCGGCCCCGGCCTCGGAGCTCGGCTGGGAAGACTCCACGCCCCGGGGCCGTCCGCCGTCGAAGCCCGCCGCGCCTGCGCAGCGCGCTCCTGGCCCGCTCGGGGCCGCGGCTCCGAAGCCGCCCCTGGTCAACGCCGCCGACGACCTCTACCCCGAGGAAGGCAACGAGGCCGACGACTTCGAGGTTGCCACCGAGGGACAGCGGCCGGGCCTGAGCCCCAAAAAAGGCGCCCGCCTCAGCGACGTCGAGACCAGCGAGCTGCGCCGCAGCCAGTTGGCCGCCGATGCGGCCTCGGTGCCGCCGCCGCCGCCGCCGGCCGCCCCGCTGCGACCGACGCCGCCGGCACCGGCGCGTGCGACGTCGCCAACGCCGGTGTCACCGCCCGTTCCCGCTGGCGCGTCGGCGCCGGCGGCGCCGCCAGCCGCGCCGCCCGCGGGCCGTCTGCGCGCGGCCCCACCGCCCCCCGAAGACGACATGACGGCGCCGCCGTCGCAAGAGTCCGCCGGCAGCGACGTCGACGACGGCACCCACGACCTGCCCGTCAGCAACGCCAGCTCGGCGGAGATTCTCGATTCGGCCATGGTCATCCGCCCGGCGGCGCGGGCGACGCCGCTGGCCAAGATGGTCAAGCCCGTCGCCGACGCCGCCTCGGGCCCGATGGGCGCCGCCCCCGGCAGCAACGGCGGGGCTGACGACGACGACTTCATGGTCGACCCCGACGCCACCATGAACCTGCCGGCCCGCCCCAAGAGCCTCGAGGGCCGCGCCCGCAAACCGCGGGCCGCCACCGGCCTGCAGATGCCTCCGCCGCCGGCTTCGTCGGTGGAGTCGGCCATCGAGGCTCCGGAAGCGCCCGGCGGACCCAGGAACCGCCGCCCCCCCACCGAAGACATGCGCCGCAAGGCCCGCAACCTCTTTGAGCTGGCCCAGAAGGACCACGCCGTCGGCCGCATCGGCGCGGCCCGCATGAACGCCAAGCTGGCGACCATCTACGACCCCGACAACGAAGAGTTCAAGCGCATCCTCGAGGGCTGGGAAGACAAGCCAAAGGGGTCGCCGCAGACCGCGTCGTCGATGGCCCGGCCCGAATACGTGCAGCTCTACGAGCAGGCCCAGGACCTCGAAGACGAAGGCGACGTCGACGGCGCCCTCGAGCTGCTGCAACGGGGCGTGCGCATGGCGCCGAACCCGGCGGCGTTCCACAACCGCATCGGCGTCATCCTGGCCATGCGCAAGCGCGAGTTCGACCGCGCTGCCGCCGAGATCGAAAAGGCCATCGGCCTCGAGCCCGACAACCCGCACTACCGCAGCAACCTGGGCAAGGTCATGCAGAAGTCGAGCAAGCGGAAGGTCAGCTAGCAGCCGCCGCGGATGTCGTCGTCGAGGCGTCGGCGAAACCCCTGCCGGCATGGGGTCGGTGGCGCTAGACCGGCGTGATGTCGCTGCCCGCGTTCCCCGTTGATGTCGTCGTAAAGACGGATGGAACGCTCGGCGCGATGCCACCCGACGACGCCACCGGCCGCTCCGGGTCCCCGCAGCCCCGGCCCCCGGCGCTCGTGCTGCCCGGCTTCGTCAACGCCCACAGCCACGCCTTTCAACGCTGCCTGCGCGGCCGCGTCGAAGGCAAGAGCCTCGACCACCCCGACGACGACTTCTGGAGCTGGCGCGAGGCCATGTACGCCGCCGCCAACGCCGTCGACGCCGACGACGTCTCGGCGCTGGCCGCCTGGTGCTACCTCGACATGGTGCGGGCCGGCGTCGTCGCCGTCGGCGAGTTCCACTACCTGCACCATCCCCTGCACCCGGCGCCGGGCGGAACCGTCGGCGACCCCCTGGCGCTGTCACGCGCCGTCGTCGACGCCGCCGCCGCCGTCGGCTTGCACATGACGCTGCTTGAGACCGCCTACCAGCGGGCCGGACCGGGGCGGGCGGCGACGGCCGGGCAACGACGCTTCATTTTCGAATCTGTCGAAGCGTATCTTTCCCACGTCGAGCAGGCCCGGCGCGCCTTGACCGGCCCGCTGTGCAACGTCGGGCTGGCCATCCACTCGGTGCGGGCCTGCTCGCGGGGCTGGATCGAGGCGATCGCGGCCCACGCCCGGCAGCACGGGCTGCCGCTGCACATCCACGCCTGCGAGCAGCGCCGCGAAATCGCGGAGTGCCGCGACGAGCACGGTCTGACGCCCATCGCCCTGCTGGCGGCCTGTGGGGCGCTGACCACGTCGACGACGCTGGTGCACGCCACCCACCTCGACGACGACGACATCGCCGCCATCGCCGCCTCGGGAGCCACGGTCTGCCTGACCCCGTCGACCGAGCGGAACCTCGGCGACGGCCTGTGTCGCATCCGCGATCTGCACGCGGTCGGGGTGCCGTTGTGCGTCGGCAGCGACAGCCACGCCCGCATCGACATGGTCGACGAGCTGCGTTCGGTCGAAGACCACGAGCGCCTGCGCCTCGAGAAGCGCTGCCTGTTGGTGAAGCCGGGTGAGCGCCTGGCCCAGGCCCTGGTTCCCATCGGCACCAGAAATGGCGCCCGGGCCCTCGGCATCGCGGCAGCCGGCTCCGACGGCTCCGACGGCTCCGACGACGCCGGCCGCATCGGCGCCGTGGTCGTGCCCCTGCCGATCGAAGGCCGCGCCAACGGCGCCGCCGTCGGCCTCGACGCCTGGTTGGTCGGCGGCTCGTCCCGCGATGTCGGCGTCGTCGTCGGCGCCACCGGTCAGGTCATCCACGCCGACGACGCCCGCTTCGCCGCCCGCGATGCCGAGATCGAGCGCCGGGCCATCGAAGTTCTGCAGAGGCTCGCATCATGACCCACGCCCCCCGCCTCACCCCCGACGTCGACGGCGCGCTGCGGCACCTCGAGCAATTCCTGCAGCGCGCCAAGCCCGGCTTCGAGAACGACGCCCGCCTCGTCGACGAAGCCCGCGCGCTCTCGGTGGCCTACACCGAGCCCGTGAGCGGCGCCGGCACGACGGTCGGAGTCTCTGGCGGAAAGCCGGGCGGCAACGCCCGCGTCATCGCCGACGACGCGGCCGGCTCGCTGGCCTACCTGGCCTACTTCGGGCCCCGCGCCGTGGTCGCGACCTCGCGCGCCATTGCCGCCCTGCCCGCCGATTCCGGCGGCCACGTCGTCGACGTCGGCGCCGGCTCGGGGGCTTCGGCCCTGGCCTGGCAGCAGGCCGGCGCCCGGCAGGTGGTGCTGGTGGAGCGCAGCGGCGCCGCCCTCGACATCGCCAACAAGCTGCTCGGCTCGGGCAACGGGCGCTCGTTCACGACGCGCAAGGCCCTCGCCACCGACATTTCGCCGATCGTCGAAGCGAGCATCGTGGCGGCGTCGTTCACCATCGGTGAGTGGCGCGACGACGTCGACATCCGCGCCGTCTTGCAGCGCATCGCCCCCAGAGCCCGTGACGTCGTCGTCGTCGACGCCGGCGACCACGCCCGCTCGCGGCGGCTGCAGGCCCTGCGCGATTCGTTGGTGGGGGCGCCCCCGCAAGACGGCGCACCCGCCGTCGCCGGCGGCTCCGCCGTCGTCGTCTACGGCCCCTGCGGCCACCGCGATGCCTGCCCGGCGCTGGTGCGGGCCCGGGACTGGTGCCACGACCGCGTCGAGAAGCGCCTGCCGCCGGCCCTGGCCCGCTTCGCCCAGAACGTCGGCCGCGACGACCGCTGGATGTCGTTGTCGTGGCTGGCCTGGGGCAACGACCCGGGCGTGCCGGTCGCCAAAGACGCCGTCGTCGTCATCGGCGAAGGCATCAAGGACAAGGGGCGGGCCCGCCTGCCGGTGTGCGGGCCGGGCGGCCTGCGCTTCGTGCAAGCCCTCAAGCGCGACCGCGCCGCCCACGACGCCGTCCTCGAGCTGGCGCGCGGAGCGCGGCTGGCGGTGCCGCCCGAGGGCACCGGCGACATCTGGCACGTGAGCGACGTTTCGGTATTTGGCGAAGTGACAAATCGAGCCGTGCTGCCGACGTTCACGCCGGCGCCCAAGACGCCGCAGACGCTGCCGAAGCCGCAGAAGAAGACGCAGCCAAAGGCATGACCGGCCTGCCGATCCTCGAGCAGCCGCAGCACCGCGCGGGCGAGGTCGAGGCCGCGTTGCTGGCGCTGTGGCGCGAGAAGAGCGAACACTTCTACAGCTTGCGAAACGTTCCAACGATCTTGCGGCTGCGTCGGCGCTTCTCGCTGAAGATGGTCAGCCTCGACAAGCTGAAGGTCGCGATTCCCCAGATGCAGGTGCCCGACTGCGACGCCTGCGTCGACCTGTGCTGCACCGGCCCCGACGCCGTCGTCTCGCTGCGGCTGCGCGACATCGCGGTGCTCATGGACCTCGGCCGCACCGACGTCATCGCCTGGGACCGGCCGCCGTCGCCGCCGAAAGCCCGCTGGGCCCGCAAAGAGGCCGACGGCTCCGTCTTCCACCGCGCCTTTCCGGTCTTGAAGCGCGATGAGACCGGCACCTGCACGAT
>JBKJNL010000889.1:0-4736 GCA_046593615.1 Myxococcota bacterium
GGTGACCGAGCGCAGGGCGGCGTCGACGTCGTCGCCGGCTTTGATGCGGGCCAGCACGTCGGCGATGGCCCCGGGGCGCGCCGCTTCGATGAGCGAGACGGCCCGGCCGGCTTCGGCGTAGGCGAGGGCGGCGTCGGCGGCGCCGGGCGGAAAGCCCCGCTCCAGGGCCGCCAGCGGCAGGAAGCGTCCGCCGACCCGGGCGCGGGCCAGCACCGACAGGTCTTCGGGTCCGTGCTCGCCGGCGACGACGCGGGCGATGCCTTCGTCGAGCCAGCGCGGCAGGGGTCGGGTGCTGGCGCCGGCTTCGTTGTCGGCGTCGTCTGGCGTCGCGGCGTCTGGCGTCGCGGCGTCGTTGGCGACGACGTGGGCCAGCTCGTGGAGCAGCGTCGTCTCCCGGGCCTGCACGCGGTGGCCGGAGGTGACGCCGACGACGATGCGGCGGTCGCGGGGCATGGCGGCGCCGGCGGCCCAGCTCGGCAGGTGCCACGGCGGATCGAGGGCCGGCGCATCCTCCATCGCCGGCACCAGCGTGATGACGATGGGCGCGCAGCTCACGCTGCCCAGCTGGTGGCGGATGTCGTCGAGGGCGCCGTCGGCCACGGCGGCGAAGCCGGCGACGACGTCGGCCGACACCTGCGGGCCCCGGACCTCGAGGGGCGGGCGGCAGGCGATCGACAGCGGACCCGCCGACGCCGACACAGACGACGGCACAGCCGACGACGACGACCCAGCCGCCGACAACACAGCCGAAGACGATGACGTCACCCCGACCGGCTCCGACACAGGAGCGGTCGCCAGGAACAGGGCGGCGAGAAGGGCAAGCACGGCCGAGGTATGCGCACCCGCTGATGACCGGACAACCGCGGCGCTGGCGAGCGCCGCGGGAAGCATGGAGTGGCCGCCGACAAGGGGTGGCAGGACGGCGGTCCGCCCGACCCAGTACCCCTCGTCGACGTCGCCGTGGTAACCGCGGCGGGTGAGCACCGACGCGCCCGACTCGACTTTGACGCCGTCCAACGACCCGCTGGCGCTGCCGCAGCGAGAGGGGGCCGCGACATCGCCTGGCTCGCCGGCGGAGCCGACCGGCTCAAGACCGCTCGCCGCCGCCGCAGCGGTCGCAGCAGCGGCCCCAGCACCGGGCGACCCCGCGAGCGAAGGCCCGACGCCGACGCCCGCTGTCGAGCCCGACTTCGACATCGACGACGCCGCCGAGGGCAAGCCGCAGCGCGCCGCCATCCAGACGACGCCCGCGGCGACGCCAGTCGCGAAGCCGTTGCCGGTGGTGCCGCGCCGCACGGCGACGCCCGTCGAGATCACGCCCGAGCGCCAGGCCCAGCTGCGCGAGCGCATCGAAGCCCTCAGCAAAGAAGCCCGCGCCGCCGTCGCCGCCGGCAACGCCGCCGCCGCAGCACCGCTGTGGTTCGAGGCCGGCCGGCTCTTTGAGCATGAGCTCTCCAACAACCGCGACGCCGCGGCCCACTACCAGGAGAGCCACAAGTCCGACCCGACCTACCTGCCGGTCATCCACGCCGCCCGCCGCCTGTTCGCGACGCTGGGCAAGTGGGGCATGGTCTCGATGCTCATCGACGAAGAGCTCCGGCTGCCGGGCACCGTCGACAGCAGCGTCGGCGGCGCCGTCGACAGCACCGTCGACGACAGCGTCTCCGAAAAGGGCCGCACCGCCGACCTGCTCATCGAAAAAGCGCGCATCCACGAAGGCCGCCTGGCCCGCCCCGAAGACGCCGTCGTGCTCTACCGCCAGGTGCTCGCCCTCGACGCCGCCAACCCCGTCGCCGTCGACGCCGTGGTGCGCGCGCTCGCGCAGAAGGGCGCCCATGGCGACATCGTCGACGTGCTGCTGGCCGCCGTCCAACAGGCGCCGCGCGAGGGCTTAAAGGCCGCCTGGCTGCTCGAGGCCGCGCGCCTCTGTGAGACCCGCCTCTCCGACGACGGCCGCGCCCTGGGGCTCGTCGAGCAGGCCGAAGCGCTGATCCCGAACCGGCGCCCGGTGCTCGAGATGCTGCGCCGCCTCTACGCCCGCCGCGGCGAAACCACCAAGCTCGCCGAGACCCTCGAGAAGCTCGCCGACAACGCCACCGCCAGCGTCGAAGCCGTCGCCTTTTTGAGCGAGCGGGCCCGCGTCGTCGGCGCCTCCGCTGAGCCCGCCGCCGAGCGGCAGGCCATCGCCTCCCTTGAAGAAGCCCGGGCCCGGGCCCCGCAAGACTCGCTGGTGCTGGCCGAGCTGTGCCGCCTCTACGAGCGCAACGCGATGTGGTCGTCCCTCGCCGACGCCGTCGAAGCCCGGGCCATGGCCTCACAAGATCGCCGCGAGTGCGCCGCTTTCTACGCCGACGCTGGCCGCATCGCCGAAGAGCGCTTGTCCGAGATCGAGCGCTCGATCCGCCTCTACCGCGCCTGCGTCGAGATCGATCCGTCGGACCACGTCGCGCTTGCGGCCCTCGGTCGCCTCTTCTGGCGGACACGCCGCTTTGAAGACCTCAGCCACATCTACGACGTGCAGCTCGGCGCCACGACCGACCCGCAGCAAAAGATTCCCCTGCTCTTCAAGCACGCCGAGCTCCTCGCGTTCTCCATCGACGACGTCGACAGCGCGCTGCTGCGCCTGCGCGAGATCCTGCAGCTGTCACCGGGCTACGTGCCCGCCGCCAAGATGGCCGCGACGCTCTACACGCGGCTCGGGCGCTACGCCGACCTCGTCGACATCTGGGAAAACGAGCTGCTGCAGAACGTCGACAAGGACCAGGGCCTCTTCGTCCTCGAGAAGATCGCGGCCGCCGCCGAAGAGCAGCTCAAGGCGCCTGAAAAAGCCATCGACGCCTACCAGCGCATGCTCAAGCTCTCGCCGGGCTACCTGCCGGCGCTGCGCTCGCTGGGCCGGCTCTACGCGCAGCAAGAGCGCTGGGAAGACCTGCTCAAGGTGAACCTCGAAGAGGCCCAGTCGGTCTCCGATCCGAACCACGTCATCGCCCTGCACTTCCGCACCGGCGAGGTGCTGGCCGACAAGCTCGGGCGCACCGAAGACGCCATCGACGCCTTCAACCGCGCGCTGCAGCTGATGCCGACGTACCTGCCCGCGTTGAAGGCCCTCGGCGCCATCTACGGACGGGCCGGCCGCTACAAAGACCTCATCGCCATGCACCGGCAAGAGGCCGAGGTCGCCCGTCGCCGCGAGCACCGTGCGCACTTGTTGTTCATCGCCGCCGAGCTCGTGCACGACAAGCTTCTCGACCAGGCCGGCGCCATCGTCGCCTACCGCGAAGTCCTTGGCGAAGAGCCCGCGCACCACCCGAGCATCCGCGCCTTGCAGCGCATCGCCCGCGCCAACGGCGACGGGGTGATGCTGCTCGAGGTCATGCAGACCGAGCTGGCCGTCGTCTCCGACCCCCGCGATCGCGCCTTGCTGCGCTGTCGCATCGCCGAGGTGCTCGAACGCCAGCTCGCGCGCCCCGACGACGCTGTCGCCGCCCTCGAAGACGCCGTGCGCGAGTCGCCGAGCCTGCTGGTCGCCCACGAGCAGCTCATCTCGCTGCACGGCCGCCTCAACCGCGGCGCCGCCGAAGCCGTGGCCCGCGAGCGCGCCCAGCAGGTGCTGCCCGACACCGACGGACGCGTCGCCAACCTGCGTGCGCTCGCCGAGATGTACCTGCACCGGCTCGACGATCCGGCGCGGGCCCTCGACGCCTCCACGCGCCTGCTGGGCGAGCTGCCCGAAGACCGACCGGCGCTGCGCCAGAGCCTCGTGTGCGCGCTGCGCCTGCGCGACTACCGCGCGGCCATCAACGCCGCCACGCGCCTCGCCGCCGTCGAGCCGTCGGTCGCCGAGGTGTGCAACCTGCATCTGCAGATCGCCGCCTGGCGGGAGGGGCACGTCGAGCCCGCCGAAGACCCGTTGCCCGAGTACGTGCGCATCCTCGAGTTCGTGCCGCAGCACCCGATCGCGCTGCGCTCCCTCGAGCGTCTCTACGTCGAGCGCCAGGCGTGGGAGGCCCTCTTCCTGCTCTATGAGCGCGAAGGCGAAGGCTTCAGCGACGCCCGCCTCGTCGTCGACAACGCCATGAAGATGGGCGAGCTCGCCGAGAACCGACTGAACAAGCCCGAGGTGGCGCGCGGCTGCTACGAGCGCGCCCACAACGCGATGCGCGACTACCTGCCGGCCATCACCCGCCTCAAGGAGCTCTACGGCACCGAGGGCCGACCCCAGGACCAGCTGCGCCTGCTGACGCTCGAAGCGCAGACGTCAAAGGATCCGGCCACCGCGATCCGCACGCTCCTCGAGGTCGGGGCCCTGCAGCGCGACAAGTTCAACGACGTCAGCGCCGCCGTCGACTGCTACGCCCGCGTCCTCGATCGCGAGCCACTGCAACCGCAGGCCTGGCAGGCCCTCGAAGCGCTGCTGCTCGGCGCGTCGCGCTGGACCGATCTCGCCAGCCACTACGAGAAGCGCGCCAACGTGCTCGGCACGCAACCACAGGCGACGCAGGCCACGTGGGCGCCGCAGATGATCGAGCTGCTGCTGCGCGCAGCACACCTCCACGCCGAGCGCCTGCAGAACAAGCCCGAGGCCATCCGCCTCTACGAGCGCGTCGTCGCCTTTGTGCCGACCCACGCCGTCGCCTTGCTGCAGATCGGCAACCTCGCGTTCTCGGTGGCGGACTGGGACAAAGCGGTGGCCGCCTACGCCTTGCTGCTGCCCGTCGCCAGCGACCCGATGATCC
>JBKJNL010000928.1:0-9382 GCA_046593615.1 Myxococcota bacterium
GCGGGGCGACATCCATGCCGTGGCACGCCGCATGAGAAGCTCCGGTCACGTCCCTGGAGGTCTCTTGTTCCACCGCCTGCCGCGCGTCTCGATCCTCCGCACGACCCCGCGCTCGACGCTGCTCTGGGTTGCCCTGGTGGCGGCCGCAGCGCTGACGGGGTGCCCGCCGACCGCGTCGGGCGACGGGACCGGAGACGGCGAAGGGGAAGCACAGGAAGGCGAAGGCGAGGCCGACGACGGCGAAGGCGAAGCCAACGAGGGCGAAGGCGAAGTGCCGCCGCTGCCGACGCCGACGGCGAGCGTCATCCTCACGCCGCTCTTTGGTGTGCCCGCAGACGGCCTGACGCCCATTTCGGTGCTCGTGAAGCTCGACGGCGAGGCCATCATCGGCCGCACCATCGCGCTGGCCACGACGTCGGTGGGCCCTGACGAGCTGCCCGGCCAGGTCTCGGACCCGACCGGCGTCGCCCGCTTCGAGCTCGTCTCGAGCGTCGCCGGCACCTTTGAGCTCGAGCTCGCCGTCGACGGCGTCGTGGTCCCCGCGGTCGTCGGCGTGGGCATCGACCAGCGGCCCGCCAAGGTGGTCTTCACAGCGTGCCGATCGCTCGAAGACACGTTCCTCACCGACGCCTGGCCCGTGGCGCTCTCGCGCTGCGTCGGCTGCCACAACGAATTCGGGTTCGCCCCGTCGTTGGGCGCACGGTTCGTTCTGCCGTTCCCCGGTGAAGACGACTTCGCCGCCAAGGGCCTGGCCGCGGTGCAGAACATCCTGGCGCTCACCGCCGCCGACGGCATCGACTTCGACACCAGCGCGCTCGACGCCGGGCAGCGCGCGGCGCTGCTGCTCGACGCCGACGAAGCCTCGCTGCCCTTGATCCTGGCCAACCCGATCCTCGGCGATGTCACCGGCCACACCGGCGGCGTCGTCATGACTCCCGCCGAAGCCGAAGAGATCGGGCGCTTCCGCTCGTTCATCGCCCGCGTTCAGAGCGGCGACGACACCTGCGGCGCCGGCTCCGACCACGGCATCGCCGACGAAAACCTGCTCGCTGACGTCGTGCTCAGCTCACCAAAGGAGACGCTGAAAAAGGCGGCGCTCACGATGACGGGCGCGCCGGCGAGCGCCGCCGACGTCGATGCGGTCACCGATGAAGAGTCGCTGGCGACGGCGCTCGATCGCCTGCTCGACGACGCACGCAGCGAGACGCGCCTCACGGAGGTGTGGAACGACTGGCTCCTCACCGATCAGTCGCTCGAGGCGACGCCGACCAACTACCTGGGCGCGTCGTTCCCCGAACGTGACTTCTTTGAAAAGCTGCAGTCCGAAGGCGCCCGCGGCGGCAACTCCTGCAACGACGACATCGCCAGCGACTGCTGCCGCGTCGCCGAAGACCCGCTGAATCTCGACGACAACCCCGACAACAACGTCGCCCCCAAGCCTCAGAACGTGCTGTGCGAGCAGAAGCGGCTCGAGCTGCGCAGGTCGTCGTCGCGTGAGCCGCTCGAGATCATGCTGCGCATCTGGCGCGACGACCTGCCCGCCAGCGCCATCGTCAACGGCAACTTCACCGTCGTCACGCCTTCGCTGGCCCGGGCCTACGGACTGCTCCAGGCCGACGGCCGCACCTTTCGCGACGGAACCACCGCGGCCTTTAACGCCAACCCCGCCGACGACACCACGGAGCGCCGCGTGGTGCGCGTGATCAACACCGACAAGAACCTCATCACGTCGCGCAACGCCACGCTGTCGGCCTGGCCGCACCAGGGCATCTTGTCGACGCCGTCGACGCTGCGTCGCTACCCGACGACGGCCTCGAACCGCGAGCGCGGCCGCGCCCGCTTCGTCTACGAGCAGCTGCTCGGAGTGCCGGTCATGAAGCTCGCGGCCTTTGCCACGCCCGAGATTCCCGCCGGTCAGAGTCTCGAGAACCTCACCTGGGACACGCAGCCGTGCATCGTCTGCCACGTGCTGCTCGACCCGGTGGCGGCGACGTTCAACCACTTGAACGGCAACGGCGGTGCCTTGACCGTTCGTCGTCCGTGCCGCGCCGATGGCATGCGCTCGCCTGGCTTCGGCTTCATCGCGCTGCCGGGCGAAGACAGCCCCGACGCCGGCAAATTCCGGCCGGCCCTCGACGACACCGACGACTGCGCGCAGCCCGCCAGCGGCACCGGCGAAGGAGCAGGCGCCAACGACAACCGGGCACCCGCCCGTCTGGGCTGGCTCGGTGATCGCGTGGTCGAGCACCCGCGCTTCGCCTACGGCGTCGTCGTCCCCCTCTACGAAGGCATCGTCGGCGCCAAGCTGCTGTCGGCCCCCGACGCGCTGATCGACCCCGACTTCGAGGCCAAGGCCCGCGCGTTCGCCACCCAGCAGAAAGAGCTGCAGCAGCTCACCGCCGCCTTTCGCGCCGGCGCCGGACGCCTTAAGCCCGTCGTCAAAGCCATCATCCTGAGCCACAGCTTCCGCGGCGAAGCCACCGTCGGCGACGTCGACGTCGTCACTGCCCGGGCCACCGAATTCCTCGGCGTCGGCAGCGGCGCCCTGCTGTTCACGCCCGAGACCCTCGACCGCAAGATCACGAGCCTCGTGGGCTTTCCGTGGACGCACCTGCGCAACCCCAACGCCCTGGGCAACCTCGCCGACGACGCCTTCTACGGAATCTTTGCCGGCGGCATCGACAGCAACACCGTGACGCTGCGCTCGCGCGATCCCGTCGCCGTCCGCGCCGCCGTGGCCCGCCGCCTGGGCAACGAGCTGTCGTGCGTCGCCGTCCCGCAGGAATTCTCGATCGTCGACCCCACCCAGCGAAAGCTGTTCACGCTGGTCGAGCCTGGCGACGTGCCCCTCGACGCCGACGACAACGTCGTCGCTGCTGCCGACGCCAAGGTCGTCGCGCAGATTCGCCGGTTGCACGCCCAGCTGTGGCGCGAGGCCGTCGTCGACGAGGTCGAGGTCGAAGCCAGCCATCAGCTGTTCCTCGCGGCGCTGCGGGCCATGCGCGCGCCGTCGTCGGGCACGGCCACGCCCGCGGGCATCGGCGGCACCTGCCAGGCGACCGCGCTCTTTGTGCAGGTGCCGGCGGGCGCGACGCGGCCGGCGTACCCGACCACCGGCACCGTCGTCATCGACGGCGTCGAGCACAAGCGCGTGACCCAGGATTCAGGCTTCACCGTGCGCGCCTGGATGGCGGTGATGAGCTCGCTCCTCTCCGACGGCCGCTTCTTGTTCGAGTGATGGCCCGGGTTCTCCGCTCGAGGGCCGCTGGCCCTGGGAGCGACGACCCGACTGCGCTTCGAGTGACGCCTCTTCGATCTCGACACCCTCTTCAGGAGAACCCCATGCAACGCCGCGCGTTCCTCCACACCGCCTCGCTCGCCACGGCTGCCGTGGTCTTCGGCAGCAAGCGGGCCCGCAGCCAGAGCGCGGTGCCGCCGCCGCTGTTCATCTCCATCGAAGCCAACCAGGCGTGGGACACGACGACGTCGGTGGACCCCCACGCCCACCCCGACTTCACCATCTACAGCGCCGGCCAGATCCAGGAGCGTGGTGGCCTGCGCGTCGCACCGCTCGACGGCACGGCCGGGTTCCGCGTGCGGCGCCTGCGCACCGCCGACGACGTCGACTTCTTTGGCACCTTTGGCCGGTTCATCCGCGTCGTGAACGGCGTCGATCACCGCACCGTCAGTCACGACATCGGTCCCCGTCACGCGTTCTCGGGCTCGCTGCGCGAGGGCTTCCCCGCCATTGGCGCCCTGGCGGCGGCCGTGCAGGGCCCGAACCGCCCGCTGGCATTTTTGTCGACGGGGGGCTTCGACGACACCCAGGGCATCGTCACCCTGACCCGCAGCGGCCGGCAGAACATCCTGCGCGAGCTGGCGCGGCCGAACCGTTCGGCGGGGCTCGCGACCAACCCCACGTTCCTCCCCGACGACGTCGACGCCCTCGTGAAGAGCGCCCAGGGCGCGCGCGATGTCCGCCGTGGGTCGTTGCTCGAGGCGCGCAAAGCGTTGGCCAAGACGCGCGTCAACCACCGCGCCCTCGCCGAAGCCCGCGGCGCCGAAGACGGCTTCCTCGACCTCGCCGATGTCCTCGACGCCACGCCCGCCACCGCGGATCGCAACACGCTCATCTCGGCGGCCGGCCTCGCGCTCGCCGGCATGCGCACCGAGCCGGCGTCGTGCACGTCGGCCCACCTGAGCTTCGGCAACTTCGACACCCACTCCGACCACGACGACGACGCCACGGGCCACCGCTTCCGCATGCGCGACCTGCTCGAAGGCGTCGGCCACATCATCGATGAGATCGAAAACAACCCCGCCAACGCGGCGCTCAAAGCGCGCGGTGTGCTCATCTACGTCTCCTCCGACTTCGGCCGCACCGCCTACAACGGCGGCGAAGACGACGGCGCCCGCGGCAAGGATCATTGGCCGGTGACGTCGTGCCTGCTGATCGGTTGCGGCGCGATGGCCTCACAAGTTGGCGGCGGCACCACCGTGGGTCTGACCACGCCGTTCATCAACGGACAGGTCCAGCCCGGCCTGCGCGCGATGCCCGTGCGTCTCGACGGCGCCGGCAACCTCATCTCGGCCACGTCGCCCACCGAGCGCGGCGAAGGTTTCTTTTCGCTGACCGCCACCGAGGTGAACCTGGCCTTGCGGCACGCGCTCCGCCTCGAAGAAGAAGTGGCCGCTCCGGGCTCG
Organism: Myxococcota bacterium; assembly: GCA_046593615.1. GTDB lineage: Bacteria > Myxococcota > UBA727 > UBA727 > VGSZ01 > VGSZ01. The sequence goes on from JBKJNL010000928.1 coordinate 4,705, forward strand.
CTGAAGCAGATCGAGCGCTTCGTGCTCCCCGAGGTGAACGCCAACCTCGCCGCCGTGCTCGCTGGAGGCCGAAACCCGCTGCTCAAAGACATCTGATCCATGACGTCGTCATGAGCAGCGACGAAGAGAGCCGCCCGTGGGCGGCTCTCTTTGTTTGATCTCGCAGCATCTCGCGGCAGCGTCGCGCGTCGATCAGTTGTTGAGCGCGCCGGCGGCGATCCAGGCTTCGATGCCGTCGAGGGTTTCCTGCGGCAGCGCGAAGCCCGGCGGCATCTGGCGCGCGTCGCGGGCGTCGTCACCGACGTCGACGCCGCTGGTCAGGATGGTCATCAACAGGCTGTTGGCCGGTTCCCCGGGCACCACGTATTTCTGGTCGGGGTCGGCCACGGGCGTGGCGTTCAAGAGCGCGGCGTACGGGTCGACCTTGAGATCGAGGCCGCGGGCCGGGTTCTCGGCGTGGCAGCCGGCGGCGTTGCCGCAGCGGGGCTCGAAGACCTCGCTGCGCAGCTGGGTGAAGGTGGGCGCCGGGGCGCCGCAATCGCTGCCAAGCGTAAAGAAGCCGACGACGACGACGAACACGATGCGGTTCATGGGGTTTCGCCTTCGCCTTCGCCTTTACCGACCGCTTCGCCCTCGCCTTCGCCCTCGCCCTCGCCCTCGCCGACCGCGGAGCAGGCCGCGGGGATGCAGCCCTTGTCGGAATCGGGGTCGGCCGGGTCGCCCTCGCAGACCGAGTCGGAGCCGCAATCGTCGTCGTCACCGCAGGGGCGGGTGCAAAACGCCGGCGCGGTTTCGTCGAAGTCGACGGTGCAGAAGCCGGCGCCGGTGCCGATGAATTCGTTGCACTGCTGGCCGCCGCGCGTGCATGGCTGGCCAACATGGATCTCGTTGCCGCACAGCGGGATGCACGGGTCGGAGGGCGGTGGCAGGCCGACGGCGCAGGCCGGCACCTCTTCGCCTTCGCCCTCACCTTCGGCGACCGCGTCGCTCGACGACGGGCAGGCGGCAAACAACGACGCCGCCGCCAGCGCCGTCGCCACCGCGAAGAGCTTCATGCTGCGCTCACTCACAGAGCACGAAGCCGTCGCCGCGGGCGGGCCAGTAGGCGGAGAAAATCACGCACATCTCTTTGGGCCACGGAATCTCGGCGCCGGTGGCGTTGTCGAAGTTGCAGGTCAGCGTCAGGTGATCGCCGGCGTTCAACACCAACGGCGCGCTCGGCGGGTAGGCATCGGTCGGCGCGTCGTCGCGGAACTCGCTGGTCCAGCTCTCGACCTCGTAGAGGGTCTCGTCTTCGGTGGCGCCAGCCGCGCGGCGCTTCAGGTCGATCGACGTGCCGTGCTCGTGCATGTGCCCCATGGCGTAGAGCAGCTGCGTCTCTTCTTCGACGTCACATTCGTAGACGACGGTGCTCGGGCCGGTCGGTGCGGTGAACGTGTTGTGCGACAGCACAAAGAAGCTCGCCTCGGTCATGCCTTCGACGGAGTCGACGGTCTCGAAGTTGACGACGTCGGCGGTGACGATGGGCTGGTCGGTGTAGTTCACGTAGTGCGACTGCATGACGATGCGCGCGCCGGCCGGGATGCGAACAAAGAAATTCTCCGGCAGCTGCTTCGCGTTGTCCTTCTCCTTGAGCGGCGAGTTGGGCGTGACCAACGGCAGCAACGACGACATGACGCTGAGGTCGCTGCAGTCGAAGCTCGCGCCGGGCGTGCGCGGCACAGCCGACGCATAGATCTGCACGTGGTGGCCGACGTCGCCCTGGTAGGCGTCGGCTTGCACAATGAAGGTGTCTTCGGCGAATTCGATGTCGGGGACGAAGCAGGTCTGCACGTCGCCCCCGACCTCGACGACGTTGTCGGGGAAGCGCAGCTGGAACCCCTTGGCGACGTCGGGAGCCGTGGCCCGCATGTCGACGGGTCCGTGCTGGTGGACCTCGTCTTCACAGCCGACGAGAGCAAAAGGCACCGCGAGCACGACGGAGAGAAAACGCATGGGAACCTCGGTGGATACGGTGGACCGGGTCCGCTGTGTCGGCAACACCATCGGCAGCGGGGACGTCATCGGTCGCTTGACCGATGCTTCCAGAAATCTTTCGAGGCGCGCGCGGCGGTCAACGCACGGTGATGCGCGCCCACTTCTTTGAGCCGACCCGCACCGCGTGGACGCCGGGGGCGAGGACGAATTTCATGTCGCTGATGCGCTCGCCGTTCACGTAGAGGCCGCCCTGGCCAATCAGGGCACGGGCCTTGGACTTCGACTCCATCAGCTGGGTTTCAGCGAGGGCGTCGACGATGGCGATCGCTTCGCCTTTTTCGAGCGTGAACGCCGGCGCGTCGTCGGGGACGGCGCCTTTTTTGTCGCCGCCGTGGTTGCGATCCCATTCAGCGACTTCGTTGTCGGCGGCAGCGCGTCCGTGGAAGCGCATCACCATTTCGCGGGCGAGCTCCATCTTTGCGGCCTTTGGATGGCCGGCCTTGAGCGCCGCGATCTCGTCTTCGTTCTTGGCCGACAGCAGCAGGTACATGCGCCACATGTGCGCATCGCAGACGCTCATGATTTTGCCGAACTGCATCTGCGGGTCGTCTTCGACACTGATGGTGTTGCCGAGGGACTTCGACATCTTTGGCCCGACGACTTCGCCGCCTTCTTCGCGGGCGTCGGTGCCTTCGAGGATCGGCATGGTCAGGATGCACTGCGGCTCCTGGCCGTAGGAGCGCATGAGGTCGCGGCCGACGAGCAGATTGAACTTCTGGTCGGTGCCGCCGAGCTCGACGTCGGCCTTGAGGGCCACCGAGTCGTAGCCCTGGGCCAACGGATAGAGCAGCTCATGCAGCGAGATGGGCCGCCCCTCGGCGAGGCGTTTGGCGAAGTCGTCGCGCTCGATCATGCGGGCCACCGAGTACTTGCCGGCCAGGCGGATGACGTCGTCGAACGACAGCTTGCCGAGCCACTCGGAATTGAAGCGCACCTCGGTCTTGTGCTCGTCGAGGATCTTGAAGACCTGGCGCCGGTAGGTGGCGGCGTTCTGCACGATTTCGTCTTCGGTGAGCGGCGGCCGCGTCGAGTTCTTGCCGGTCGGGTCGCCGATGCGCGCCGTGAAATCACCGATCAAGAAGATGACGATGTGCCCGAGATCCTGAAACTGCCGCAGCTTCTGCAAGACGACGGTGTGGCCCAGGTGCAGGTCGGCCGACGTCGGGTCGGCGCCGAGCTTGATGCGCAGTGGCCGCTGCTCGGCCCGCGACTTCTCAAGCTTCTTCTTCAGCTCCTCCTTGACCTCGACGTCGACCGCGCCACGAAGGATGACCGACAGCTGCTCGTCCACGGGGAGAAACATGGGGGCTCGATAGCGAGCCGCCGATCATTTGTCGACGACGACGACGCCGCGCGCGGGCGTGCACAGCCGCGGCAGCCGCACATCGCCGGCGGCCATCGGCACACGATCGACCCGCTGCTCATCGAGAAACACGGCCACCATCCGTTGCCGGTCAACGCCGGCCAGAGCGCGGTCGTAGTAGCCGCGGCCGTAGCCGATGCGGCCGCCGTCGCCGTCGAACGCGAGGCCGGGGATCACGACGAGAGTGCAGGCCGACAGCGCCACCGTCGGCGATGACGCCAGCGGGGTCGGGATGCCGAAGCGGTCGCGCGGCAGGGCGTGCGCCTCTCCGTCGATCAGGTGGAACACGAGGTCGTCGCCGACGATGCGGGGCAGGGCCCGGGCAATCCCGCGGGCGCGCAGCAGATCATCGAGGGGCCGCGTGTCGAGCTCGTCGTCGCTGGAGGCGAAAAACGCCACGGCTTCTTCGGGGGAGCCCTGTTCGGAGGAGCAGGGCGATGCGGGTCGCGGCAACAGCGGCGACAGGTGGCGGGCGACGGCTTCGCCCCCATGCCGCTTCGTCGCCGGAGGCAGCGCTGCCAGGAGTGCCCTGAGCTCGCGCCGCAGCCGCTGTTTGTCGTCGACGAGCTCGCCCATCACGAGCAAAGGACGACGTCAGCCGTCGTCGACGTCGCTGGGTTGTGGGGCAGAAGAAAAAAAAGGCCGCGCACGGGGAAACTCGAACCTGTTTAAAACAGGTGGGCGCCAAGGGGATGGGGGAAGGCTTCCGACTGCGAGGCCGGCTTGCACAAACCCATCCGGAGCGGCTCCCGGATCGAGCAAACGGTTCGGAGCATGTCCCGCGCGCGGCCTCCGTGACGACGCTGTCGCCGTCTTCGTGAACCTAACACGCAGGCATCGACGCCGCAGGCGCGAGACAGGATCAGCGGTGATTTCCCGAGCGCCGCAGTGACCCCGTGGCTCGATCGATCAGGCGCGCAGCACCGACTCGAGGGCCGCCTTGGCGTCGGTCTTCTCGTCCCGGTACTTGACGATCATCGGCGCAGCGACGTGCAGGCCGCGCTCTTTCGCCCACGCCGACGAGGCCGGACGCGAGCCGGGGACGACGACGGCGCCGGATGGAATCTCCAGAGGCTTGCCGTCAGCCGACGAGAGCTCGCGGTTGTTGACGAGGTCGAAGACGCGGGTGCCGCTGGTGAGGATGACGCCGGCGGCGAGGACGGCGCGGCTTCTGACGATGGTGCCTTCGTAGACGCCGACGTTGCCGCCGACGAGCACGTCGTCTTCGATGACGACGGGGACGGCGCCGACGGGCTCGAGCACGCCGCCGATCTGCGC
>JBKJNL010000130.1:0-7683 GCA_046593615.1 Myxococcota bacterium
CGCCATCGCGCTCTTCGTCGGCGCAGTCGTCGGCGCAGTCGTCGGCGCAGTCGTCGGCGCAGTCGTCGGCGCAGTCGTTGGTGCAGTCGTTGGTGCAGTCGTTGGTGCAGTCGTTGGCGCCGTAGCCGGTGCGGTCGACGACGTCGTCAGCAGCACCATCAGGGAGAGGCAGCGCATGGCGCGAACGCTAGCACCGATGAAACGACGCGGCGCTCGTTGTCGAGCGCCGCGTCGTCGTCACCGGCGCGTCAGGCCGTGGCCCGGGCCTGGGTGGCACCCCACACCGTGCCGGACTCGATGACGAACGCGTCGCTGGTGCCGTTGTTCTTGACGTCGACGCGCACGATGTCGCCCTTCTGGAACTTGCCTTCGAGGATGGCCCGGGCCACGCGGTCGGCGACCTCGCGCTGGATGACCCGCTTCAACGGACGCGCGCCGTAGATGGGGTCGTAGCCGAGCTCGCTCAAGCGGTGGCGCGCGGCCTTTGTGACCTCGAGGCCCAGCTCTTTTTTCTCGAGGCGGTCGCCGACGAGCTTGAGCTGCAGCTCGACGATGCGCTCGATCTGATCCTTGCCCAGAGCCTGAAACAGGATGATGTCGTCGAGGCGGTTCAAGAACTCGGGCCGGAAGTGCGCGCGCAGCTCTTGCATCACCCGCTCTTCGGCCGCGGGTGATGTGCCGCTGACCAGGTGCTGGCTGCCGATGTTCGAGGTCATCAGCACCACGGTGTTGCGGAAGTCGACGGTGCGCCCCTGGCTGTCGGTCAACCTTCCATCGTCCAACACCTGCAGCAGAATGTTGAAGACATCAGGGTGCGCTTTCTCGACCTCATCAAGCAGAATCACACAATACGGCCGGCGGCGGACCTTCTCGGTCAGCTGGCCGCCCTCGTCGTAGCCGACGTAGCCGGGCGGGGCGCCGATGAGCCGCGAGACCGCGTGTTTCTCCATGTATTCAGACATGTCGATGCGCACCATGGCGCTCTCTTCATCAAACAAGAATTCAGCGAGCGCCTTTGCGACCTCGGTCTTGCCGACGCCGGTGGGCCCGAGGAACAAGAAGCTGCCGATGGGACGCTTCTCGTCCGACAGGCCAGCCCGCGAGCGGCGGATGGCGTCGGCGATGGCGGTGACGGCCTTGTCCTGGCCGACGATGCGCGACGCCACGCGCTCTTCCATCTTCAGCAGCCGCTCTTGATCGCCCTCGAGCATCTTCGTGACCGGGATGCCGGTCCACCGGCTGACGACGCTGGCGATGTCTTCTTCGGTGACTTCTTCTTTGATGAACGCGCCGGTCTTTTGCGCGTCGCGCAGTCCCTGCTCTTTGTCGGCGAGCTCTTTCTCGAGGCCCGGCAGCTCGCCGAACTGCATGCGCGCGGCGCCTTCGAAGTCGCCCTTGCGCTGGGCCATCTCGACGTCGTGGCGCAGGCGCTCGATCTTCTCTTTCACGCCTTTCATGCCGCCCAGCAGATCCTTCTGCACATTCCAGTGGGCGCGCAGCGCGGTCGCCGTCTCCTTGACCGAGGCCAGCTCTTCTTCGACGTCGGCGAGGCGGGCCTTGCTGACGTCGTCTTTTTCTCGCTTCAAGGCCTCGCGGGCGATCTCGAGCTTGGCGCGCTTGCGCTCGATCTCGTCGATCTCCTGGGGCACGGACTCGATTTGCATCTTCAGCGCCGAGGCCGCTTCGTCGATGAGGTCGATGGCTTTGTCGGGCATGCGCCGGCCGGTGATGTAGCGGTGGCTCAAGGTGCAGGCGGCGACGATGGCGGCGTCGCGGATGCGGATGCCGTGGTGCACCTCGTAGCGCTCCTTCAAGCCGCGCAAGATGGCGATGGCGTCTTCGAGGCCGGGCTCGCCGACAAAGATGGGCTGGAAGCGCCGCTCGAGGGCCGCGTCTTTTTCGATGTGCTTCCTGAACTCGTCGAGCGTGGTGGCGCCGATGCAGCGCAGCTCGCCGCGGGCCAGGGCTGGCTTCAAGAGGTTGCCGGCGTCCATGGCGCCTTCGGCGGAGCCGGCGCCGACGATGGTGTGCAGCTCATCAATGAACAAGATGACGGCGCCGTCGGCCTTTTGCAGGGCCTTCAACAGGGCCTTGAGGCGCTCTTCGAATTCGCCACGGAACTTGGTGCCAGCGATGAGGGCGCCGAGGTCGAGCGACAGCAGCCGCTTGTTCTTCAAGCTGTCGGGCACGTCGCCGATGGCGATGCGCTGGGCGATGCCTTCGACGATGGCGGTCTTGCCGACGCCGGGCTCGCCGATGATGACGGGGTTGTTCTTGGTGCGGCGCGACAGCACCTGCATGGCGCGGCGGATCTCGTCGTCGCGGCCGATGACGGGGTCGAGCTTGCCTTCCTTGGCGTCCTTGGTGAGGTCGCGCGTGTACTTCTCGACGGCGGCCATCTTTGTTTCAGGGTTCTCGTCGTGCACGGTCTCGCCACTGCGCAGCGACTGCACCGCCTCGAAGATTTTCTTGTGCGGCGCGCCGTGCGCGGTGAGCAGGCTCTCGGTGCGGCCGGTCTTTGCGAGACCGAGCAACAGCGCCTCGCCCGAGATGTACGTGTCGCCGAGCGTCTTTGCTTCGGCGGTGGCCTGGTCGATGGCCTTTTTCGCGTTCGGCGAAAAATAGATGTCTTCACCCGAGCCGCTCCCCTGCACCTTGGGCTCGGCGGCGATGTCGCTGGCGAGGACGCCGAGCAACAGATCGGGTTTGACGCCAAGGCGCCCGAGCACCTGGGGAACGATGCCGTCTTGCTGCTCAAGCAGGGCCTTGAGCAGGTGCTGCCCGGTCATCTGCTGGTGCCCGGCCTGCAGGCAAGCCTGGCGGGCCTCTTCGAGGGCTTCGCGGGCCTTGGCGGTGAGCTTGTCGATCTGCATGGGCGTCTCCGTCGTCGATGAACCGAATCCGTGGACACCCTGACGCTAGGCACCGATCGCCGGCTGGAAAGTGAACCGCGCCTGCGAGCGGTTCCGCTCACCGATGGCGCGCCTTTTTGATCCTGCGTGACCCACCGGGTCTCGGTCAGAGCGTGGGCAACAAGCCGTCGTCGTCGCCAAACGAGAAGCGCAAGCCGACCAGCAGGCGCTGTTGCGACAAGCCCACGCCGCGGCTGCCCGGCGCGCCGAACGAGACGGCCCAACCGATGTCGACGTCGACGTCGTCGGCAATGGGCAGCCCGAGGTCGACGTCGAGCTCGCCGAACAGCGGGCCGCCGCTGCTCGAAACCGGCGCGCCGCGCGGATCGACGGTCGGGCCCAGCGCGGAGACGCCGCGCCACGTCAGGGACGCCAGGAAGCCGCTGTCGTCGTCGACACCGACGCCGGCCCACAGCTGCGCGGTGTTCGGCAGGGCCACGAGATCGAGGTTGCCCAGGGTGCCGTGTTGCGTTGGCGCCGGCGCCACCAGCGAGCCTGTGGCCTCGCCGCCGACCTCGACGAAGGGTCGCGGCCCCGGCAACGACCAGGGCAACAACGTGCGCGCCGAGACCTCGCCGTGCAGGCCGCGGTCGATGAGCTGCAGGCCTTCGCGCTCGTCGAGGGCCAGCTGTCCGTCGACGCCCACGCCGAGGCGCAGGCCGACGACGTCGACGGAGGCGCGGGCGCCGAGGGTTGGCCGGGCCACCAGCAGGCGGTGGTGCAGCAGCAGGTAGACGTCGACGGCGGCGTTTTCGACGACGTCTCCGTCGACGGCGGCGAGGGCGGAGGTGTCGACGGCGACGTCGACGAAGCCGAGCAGCTGCAGCGGATCGACGCCGGCGTCGTCGCGCGCGGCCCCGAGATCGAGCACCGCGGCGCCGGCCCGCCACAGCGCGGTGCCGAAGTTGGCGTCGACCACGGCGCCGTCGACGCTGCGGCCGCGGGCATCGAAGGGCTCGCTGCCCACCATCCGTCCGTCGGCGATGACCAGAGGCAAGCGCCCCACCGCCAGCTGCCCGGGAGCGCCGAGGGGGGCCAGCGGCACCTCGATGCTCAAGCGCTGCACGAACGGCGCGAGGGGTCGGGCCACCAGGTCCAATGACGACGTCGTTGCCCCCGCCAGCTCGGGCCAGACGAACCAGGCGCCATCGCCGACGACGACAGCGCCGCGGACATCGCCGAGGCTGCCCGAGGCTCCGAGGCGACCCGTCAAGCTGGCCCCGCCGCCCGACAAGACGGCGTCGTCGTCGTCGTCGTCGACCTCGGGACCGAGCCCGCTTTGCCCGGCGGCGCGGACGCGGCCGTGGCCAAAGAACGAGGTGTCGTCGTCGGCGACCGGGCCACCGAGCAGGGTGTCATCGAGGGGCGGCAGGGCGCCGGGCAGCGGCGGATCCTCTCCAGCAACGACGGCGACGACGACGAGCCAGAGCACGGGCGCACCCTATCCCCATCCCGGCGAGCGCGTCGCGTGCCGATCTGGATGTAGGGCAAGTGCTCACGTTGCGGCCGACCCCGTCGGAGCGAACAATTGCCCCATGGTTCGGCCCGTTCGCCTGGCGGTTCTCATCGGTGGCGCCCTGCTGTGCGGCAGCCTCGGCTGCGCCACCACGACGTCGAGCACGCCGACGCAGGCCGAGTCACAGAAGCAATCCGACAAAGATCGCCGCCGACTGCGGGCCCTCGAGCGCAGCTTCCACGGCTTCGTCGCCCACAAGCTGCGTGATCTCGACGACGTCGAAGCCGCCACCGCGACCCTCGAGCAGCTGCGCCTCGACTACGTCGACGCGCTGTCGGATCCGTCTTCGGACGAGCGCGACCGTCTGTTGGCCCTCCTGCGCCTCGCCGAGCTGCACCTCGATTTGTCGGCGCGCATCCGGCGCGTGCCCTACCCGCAGAACCTCGACGAGAGCCTGCAACGGCAGTTCGACGTGCGCCTCTCGGCGCTGGCCTTGCCGCTCGAGGCCACCGGGCAGGGGATTCTCACGCAGATCGTGCAGCGCGCCGACCGCGCCAGCGTCGACGGCCGCTTCGTGCACCGGGCCCGGCTGTACCTGCACCTGCACGCCCACGCCGGCGAGGTGCTGCTCGACGCCGACGACGTCGCGGTCTTGCAGTCCGAGCTGATGGCTTCGACGTTCCGCGCCCCGCGCTCGTTGCTCGAGGCCGGCCGCGTCGGCCAGCGCGCCGCCCGCAAGTAGCGGTGCGCGACGCGCTGTGCGCAAACAGGCGCGATCAGCCGCCGGGGATGAGCGGCAGGATCGCCCGCAGGTCGTCGTCCTTGAACGTCAGCCCGACGCCAAAGAACCAGTCGAAGCCGTAGCCGTCGTCGTCGTTGTAGGCGCGGAAGCCGGCGCTCGGGTCGTAGGCGTTCAAGACGTCGTCGACGCCGGCCGACAGGTACAGGTGCGGGATGGGCTGGGCCTTCAAGACGGTGCGCCAGCGCGGCAGGTAGAAGCCGATCTCGTCGCCGGCGACGGAGTTGCGCGGTCCGCCGGTGCCAAAGAGGTCCGAGCGCAGCTCGAGACGGTCTTCGAGAAAGAACAGGTTGGCACCGACGCCGCCGGTGGTCTCGATCAAGCCGGCGCGCAACACGAGGAAGTCAAAGAAGCGCTTGGCGAACATTGCTGTAAAGCGAATCTGGTTGTCCGACTCACGAATGGTGGATCGTGTGACGTCGTCGTTCTGCTCGGTCCGCACCAGGCGCTCGAGGCTGCCACCGTCCTGCACCACCTCGATGAGGTAGAATTTATCGGGCTTGGGCTGCAGCTTCAATGACACAGTCGTGGTGGCGGCTTCGCGGTTCACATTGTACCAGGTGCCGACGTCGACGTGGGTCTCGATGCTGGTCAGGCTGGAGACGAAGTCGGCGGCGCCCGAGACGGCGCTCTCGACCTTGTCGGCGATTTTTTCGTCGGTGAGCAAGCGGCCGACGGTGCCTTCGCCGCGCTCGACGCGACCGGCGACCTCCGACAACGACGACAGCGTGCGGTTGAGCTCGGTGATGGTCTGCTGCAGCTGGACGACGCCGTCCTTCATGCCGTCGCCGTTGTCGCCGAGGAAGCCCTTGAGCTGCGTCGTCACCGCCGTCAGGTCTTCGGATATCTGCCGCACGCTGCGCATGGTGGCCCGCAGGTCGCCTTCGTCGGCGATCATGACGGGGCTGCCCTTCTCGTCGGTGACGGGCTGGCCGTCGACCGTGAGCTTCTGCACCATCTTTGGCTTGCCGTCTTTGCTGCCGGCCGACGTCAGCTCGGCGATGTCCGAGGTGATGCGCTGAACGTTCTCGAGCATCAGCGCGATCTGGCCATCGTTGGTGCGGATGAGCTTCTGCGCGTCGCGCAGCACGTCGTTCACGGTGACGACGAGGCGCTGCAGGTCGGTGGTGATGATCTTCGTCAGCTGGTCGAGCGGCGGCGGCTTGCCGTCTTCGCCCTGCAGGAATTTGTTCAGCTCGGCGGTGATGCCGTTGATGTTGCTGGTGATGCCGCCGATGTCGTTGTCGAGCTTCTTGGTGATGCTCGAGACATTGGCGACGATGGTCTCGGCCTGCGCCAACAACGCATCCGTCGGCGTCATGCTGCGCACGTTCCGGATGCGCGCGCCTTCGGTGAGCATCGTGTCCGAGCGACCGAGCTCGAGGAACAAGGCCTTTGCGCCGAGCACGCCGAGCGAGTCTTTTCTCAGCCAGGTGTCGTCGGGGATGGTCAGCTTCGTCTCTTCCTTTGTGACGCTGTCCTCGACGGTGCTGGTGATTCGCATGCGCACCTTGGCCAGCCGCAGCGTCTCGTCTTTGAGCGTGGCGGCTTCGGCGACGGTCTTCACACCGGTGCGTTGGATGAGGGTCTTCAAGATGCCGTCGAATTCGTCGTTCTTGGTGACGACGATGGTCTTGGCGGCTTCGCCGGCGGGGTCGAGCAACAGCTGCACGCGGTTGTCGAAGTCGGGGATGAACTCGGAGACCTTCACGGGCACCAGGTCAACGCCCTGGATCTCACCGACCTGGATGCCGGCGATGGTGACGAGCGACTTGGCGTTCACGCCGACGGCGTCGACCAGGTAGGCGTAGTAGCCAGTGCTGTTGCCGGTATCGAGCGTCGACTTCTGCGACTTGATGAAAAAGAAGATCGCGATGGCCACGCCGGCGACGATGACCAGGCCGGCTCGAAAGGCATTCTTGGCGTCGTTCACAGGCGTCGGCTTACCACAGGCGATCGAGAGTGTGCCGCCGGTGGTGGGCCTCGCCGGGCCAGCCTCGACGACACCCGGGCCCGAGCGGCCCTGGAGCGGGGTACCCGGGAACCCCGCTCAGTTCTTGGCGAGGGCCGCGTCGAGGGACTCGGTGTCGACGCCCGACAGCCAGGCGTCGGCGACGTTGATGGCCCAGACGGTGGCGGTGACGCCGGCGAGCACGCGGGCGGCGAGCAGTTGGGCGTTCGCCTGGTTGCGCAGGCCTGCGACGTAATCCGGTCGCTCGTCGGGCAGGAGCTTGTTGCACGGGTCGTCTTTGGCACCCTGGCAGGCGCCGTCGTACGCAAAAGCGTTGGAGACGCCGAGGCCGCCGGTGACGACGGTGGTCAGGACCAGGCCGCCGGTGATGGCGCCGAACAGCACGCCCTTCACGATCTGGTCGTTGTAGGTCTGGCCCCACCCCGGCACGACCAGCGAGCGGAACATCGCGCCCGAGCGGCTGCGCAAGACGACGGCGTTGGCCGAGAACGCGACCAGCTCGGCCTTTGGCAGCTTCACGTCTTCGGCGGCGAGGACGGCGCCG